>NZ_JASATP010000067.1:0-26938 GCF_038440375.1 Bacillus sp. OTU530 | reverse complement strand
CAAAAGTACGGGGTAGCAGAGTACTTAGTAGAAGTGAGCGAAGGCCGTACGGGTGCCCATGCCACAGGTATGGACCCTGAGGAGGATATCCCAGAAATCGGACCAGCTTGCGATAACGTTCTTGAAGAGGGTCAAACTTTCGCATATGAATTGTCCCTAATTGTTCCGGGAATCGGCGGCGTTCGTACAGAGGACCAAGTGGTCGTGCGCAAGAATGGATTAGAGCCTCTTCATACATTCAACCGCTTCTTGTATGTTGACTAATCTGCTCCATCAATGATCCATACTCTAAGTGAAATTAGGGAAATGGCTCGAATGGAATCCCGATGGTTTTCATAACGCGGGTAGATGAACCTATAAAATTACTTGTTGATTCTTATGAGATATTCGTAGGATGACATGAAAAAGTATGTTTCATATCTATATGTGCTTTCCTTGTAATAAGGATAAACCTATAATCGCCCCACTGGTACAGACACAGATAGGTACCTGACCATATACACTTTAACAATTTTTCATAGTGTGTTTCAACTTTTTGGTAGGTAATCAATCTGTGTCTTTTTTATAAGGATGTGTTAAAGAATGATGTTGATTTCGGGTTGTTGGAAGTGATGGGGAACAGATGAGAAAAGCCGGTATTAATTTTATGAAATTTGCCTAGAAGTTCTAAATTAACAAAATTTGAAAATAGTAGAAAGGAAAGAATGGTAATGATTTTGAGGAGTGCACTAGATTTAAGTAAGAGTATAGATGACTATCGCTTGGATATGTATGAATTAGCAAAGAATAAAGGACTCTCTGATCCAGATGTAATAAAAATCAGCCATCAATTAGATAGGAAAATTATACTGTTGCAAAAGATGCTAGATGCAAGCCGCCCTTAACAAATAAGTACGTCCTGTTATCAGGATTACAAACATAGCTGGACTTGTAAGCATCACTTATGATAGTTTGACGGAAATTATCAACATCCAACTTTAACACAGCCTTTTGTAAAAATAATTTTATTTATCAAATGGTATTAAGATATTTAAAAGGCTAGGCATGCTTCATCTGAATCTGAAGTGATTGTGTTACGCGTATGAGGTATGACTAAATATTATAAATAAGGGGAACCCATTTTATCCCAAGAATGGTGATGTTTGATGAATAAAAATATTTATGGTTCATTGCTTATTTTACTTTCAGCATCTTGTTTTGGTGTAATGGGTATACTCGCAAAATATGCTTACGCTGCTGATGTTAGTATAGGTACTCTCTTATTTTTCAGATTTTTCTTTGCCGCAGTATTATTTTGGTCTTGGATATTCTATAAAAAAACTTCATATCGATTACCGATCAAACAAATTCCTACACTATTTATGATGGGGACAGGAGGTTATGCCATGATGGCTATTCTCTTATTCACATCATTTTCCTTATTGCCAGTATCATTAGCAGCGATGGTTTTTTACTTGTATCCAGTCTTTGTTGTTATTCTAACTAGCTTATTATCCAAGCAATCGCTTGAAATATCCAAATTAATTGCTATTCTGTTTTCATTAATTGGGCTTTATTTCATGCTCGGTGCGAATTTAAGCCAACTTAATATAGTTGGGTTGATATGCGCATTAGGTTGTGCAATTCTGTACGCCGTTTATATAGTCCAAACTGAAAAAATACAAAATTATATAAGTCCATTTGTCAGTTCTGCTTATGTGACAAGTTTTGCAGCCATAGCATTATTTATATTTACGATACTTAGACAAGATTTCACGCTAGAGATCCACTCTTCGGGGTGGTTTGCCATATTTGGAATCGCCTTTTTTTCAACTTTTTTGGCTATTCTTACCTTTGCTATGGGAATAGAACGTATCGGGAGTTCAAAGGCTGCTATTTTGAGTATTTTTGACCCAATCGTTACTGTATTGCTAAGTTCTGTTCTATTTCATGAGACCCTTGGTCAAACTCAAAAGTTAGGAATTGTTGTTATCTTGATAAGTACGCTGTTAACCCATGTTAGTCGGCAAAAGGTGTGGTCAACAATGAAGAGTGAGAAGTCGACATTTCATGATGTCACAACTCGCCGTAATGCGTGATGAGATTCATATAGATTTCAATGGCTTTTCTCTAACCTAAGCAAGAAAGAATAATAAGTGAGGGAGATCTTAGTCTCGATTATCCTAATGATTATATACAAGGAATGGATCTTAGTAACTGAATCAGCCCCTGAAATTTTAACCATTTCAGAAAGCGGTTGGCCGCAACTGGAGATTAAGCTTGCAGCGGGTGGCACGATAAAACGGCCAGCAATGTTAGAACTGTAAATTAATGAATATATAGGAGGAATACTAATGATATATTTTGAAAACGTAAACAAGATTAAGTTTGAAGGAAGAGACTCTAAAAATCCACTCTCATTTAAATATTATAACCCAGAAGAAGTAGTAGGCGGAAAAACGATGGAAGAGCATCTTCGCTTCGGTGTTTCATATTGGCATACGTTTACAGGAGATGGTGGGGACCCATTTGGTGCAAGTACAATGGTTCGTCCTTGGAATTATTATTCTAAGATGGATTTAGCGAAAGCAAGAGTGGAAGCTGCATTTGAATTTTTTGAAAAGCTTAATGTTCCGTTTTTCTGTTTCCATGATCTCGATGTGGCGCCAGAAGGTAATAATCTAAAAGAAACATATGAAAATTTAGATACGATCACAGCGATGATTAAAGACTATATGAAAACGAGCAAAACAAAACTGCTTTGGAATACAGCAAACGCATTTACGCATCCGCGTTTTGTTCATGGTGCTGCAACTTCTTGCAATGCTGATGTATTTGCTTATGCAGCAGCGAAAGTAAAGAAAGGATTAGAAATTGCAAAAGATCTAGGTGCTGAAAACTATGTGTTCTGGGGCGGACGTGAAGGCTATGAAACGTTATTAAACACTGATATGAAACTTGAGCTTGATAACTTAGCACGTTTCTATCATATGGCAGTAGATTACGCAAAAGAAATCGGCTATACAGGACAATTCCTCATTGAGCCGAAGCCGAAGGAGCCGACAAAGCATCAATATGATTTTGATGTAGCAACAGCAATAGCGTTCCTGCAAACATATGATTTACAAGATCATTTTAAATTCAATATTGAAGCAAACCATGCAACACTTGCAGGGCATGCGTTTGAGCATGAATTACGTGTTGCGCGAATTAACGGCATGCTTGGTTCTGTTGATGCAAACCAAGGCGACACATTATTAGGCTGGGATACAGATGAATTTCCAACAGATCTTTATTCTACAACATTAGCAATGTATGAAATTCTTAAAAACGATGGGTTAGGAAAAGGCGGATTAAACTTTGATGCAAAAGTAAGACGCGCTTCATTTGAGCCTGAGGATCTATTCTACGCTCATATTGCTGGCATGGACAGCTTTGCAATCGGTTTAAAAGTTGCTCATAAATTAATTGAAGATCGTGTATTAGATAGCTTTATTGAAGATCGTTACCGCAGCTTTACGGAAGGAATTGGTCTTGAGGTTGTAGAAGGCAAAGCGAACTTCCATACACTTGAAGCGTATGCATTACAAAATGATAAGATTCAAAATTATTCCGGACGTCAAGAAATGTTAAAGGCAAAAATTAATCAATATCTATTAGAATCGTTTACAAAAGTTACGGTATAAACGAATACATGTAAAACGGCTGGAAAGGATATTTCCAGCCGTTTTATAGAAAAGGGTGACCAGAGTTGATATGAAATATGTAATTGGTGTTGATTTAGGTACAAGTGCAGTGAAAGTGTTGTTAGTAAATCAATATGGAGAAGTATGTGATGAAGCATCAAAAGCTTATCCACTCATTCATGAAAAATCAGGATACAGCGAGCAGCGGCCCGAAGAGTGGGTAGAAAAAACGACCTTAGCACTAAAAGAACTTGTGGCACGTTTTACAGGAAATGCTGATGATATTGAAGGAATCAGCTTTTCTGGTCAAATGCACGGCCTTGTCCTTCTTAATGAAGAAAGAGAAGTGTTAAGAAATGCAATTCTTTGGAATGACACAAGAACAACCGTATAATGTGAGCAAATTTACCGTGCTGTTGGAAATGAACGATTATTAGAAATTACGAAAAACCCGGCATTAGAAGGCTTTACACTTCCGAAGATTCTTTGGGTGCAGGAACATGAACCGGAAATCTTTAAAAAAGCTGATATATTCTTACTGTCAAAAGATTATTTGTGCTACCGTATGACAGGGCAAATTCATGCTGAATATTCAGATGCAGCAGGAACACTGCTTTTAGATATTAAGGAAAAAGTATGGAGCGAGGAGATTTGTGAACTTTTTCATATTAATCCAAGCATTTGTCCTCCTCTTGTGGAGTCACATCATCTTGTCGGAACGATTACGGCACAATTTGCGTCTGAAACGGGTCTTTCTGAAGCGACAAAAGTATTTGCGGGCGGTGCGGATAATGCATGCGGTGCAATTGGTGCAGGGATTTTATCAGAAGGAAAGACATTGTGCAGCATCGGAACATCTGGCGTTATTTTATCATATGAACAAAGCAGAAATCGTGAATTTGGAGGAAAAGTCCATTATTTTAATCATGGAAAAGAAGATGTTTTATTACACGATGGGCGTTACCCTATCTGTCGGTCACAGCTTAAGTTGGTTTAAAGACACATTTGCAAAAGATGAAGATTTTGAAACATTGCTTCATGGATTAGAAAATGTACCAGCCGGAGCAACGGCTTACTTTATACACCGTATTTGTCTGGAGAGCGGACACCACATGCTGATGCGGATATTTGCGGCAGCTTTATTGAAATGGATGCCGCACACACGTATTGATTTCGCGCGTGCAGTAATGGAAGGAATTACATTTTCTCTTTGTGAAAGTATTAATATCTTTCGAGAAAGCGGTAAAAAAATTGATACCATCGTATCAATTGGCGGCGGCGCGAAAAATGATACATGGCTGCAAATGCAAGCAGATATTTTTGATGCAGTAATTGTGAAGTTAGAGAATGAACAAGGACCGGCAATGGGGGCGGCGATGCTTGCAGCATATGGCTCTGGTTGGTTTTTTTCACTTGAAGAATGTGCGAATCAATTTATCCGCACTGTAAGGGAGTTCCATCCGAATGAAGATAATGTAAAAACGTACAAAGCATTATTTGAAATTTATAAAACAGTCTACGAAAACACGAAAAATATTAATAAAATGCTAAAAGCATTTCGAGGATAATTGAAATTACTTCAAAGAATGTTTTTGCATCAAAACCGAGTTTGTTAAAAGGTTAAAAACGATCTTATCAATTATAACTATGAGGCAGAAATCATTGCAGCCAGTATTCGAAAGATGTATTATCTTGTACAAACGTCGTTGGCAGGTGCGGATATTGCGACAATCCCGAGAAGCCCCTTACTGCCACTGTGGAAACACCTATTAACAGGCTTGGGAATGAAGGGCTGGAGAGGTCTGTAAATTGCTGTATTAGCTAGATAATAGGGGAATATTAACTAATTATACTTATAAGCTGCGTTACTATTTTGCTCGATGTAATGTAGGAGAAAAGCAGCCGAATGCATTTGAGAAGCTTTGGTTGCTTTCTGTGTCTTTTAAATTTTGTTTTGGCTACTAAGGACAAAATGGTTCTGGCACAAACCTCGAATTTTTTCATAAGGAAACTTTTTTGTAATAGGACTACTTTTGAGCAAGGAGAGAAAACGTTGATAGAACAAAATTTGAAACAAGAAAATATCTCAAAACATAATAAAACAACTATTTCCGCAGAGGCAGTTTTAAGAGGGGATGTTACTGGTTTTAAAAAACTTCTTCCTTTCCTTGGTCCGGCATTCATTGCGGCGGTTGCATATATAGATCCTGGTAACTTTGCAACGAATATTACAGCAGGCTCAAAATATGGTTATCTCTTATTATGGGTCATCGTAATATCTAATTTAATGGCAATTCTTATACAATCATTATCTGCCAAACTGGGAATTGCCACAGGCAAGAATTTACCTGAAGTCGCACGTGACAAATTTCCGAAGGCAGTATCCATTTTCTTATGGATTCAAAGTGAACTAGTTATAATTGCAACCGATTTGGCAGAATTTATTGGGGCAGCATTGGGTCTTTATTTACTTTTTGACATTCCTATGCTTCCTGCCGCACTCATCACTGCGGTTGGATCTTTTGCTATTTTAGAGTTGCAGCGTCGTGGCTTTAGATCTTTGGAGGCTGGCATAGCTGCGATGGTTCTAATTGTTGTATTATCTTTTGCATTCCAGGTGATTTTGGCCAAACCTGATATGAGCGCTGTTGCAGTAGGTATTTTCACACCAAAGTTTGAAGGTGTAGAGAGTATTCTTCTCGCTGCTGGAATTCTAGGTGCAACTGTTATGCCACATGCAATTTATCTTCATTCCTCCCTTACGCAAAATCGTGTGGTAGGAAAAAACGATCTTGAGAAAAAGCAGATATTTAAATTAGAATTTTTGGATATAATCATTGCCATGATTATTGCTGGTGCAGTTAACATGAGTATGCTTATTATTTCTGCATCACTATTTTTCAAGAACGGCCTTGTCATTGAAGACTTGGATAAAGCCTTTCATCAGTTTGGTCATTTTGTCGGACCTGTAGCTGCGATCTGTTTTGGCCTAGGCTTATTAATTGCCGGACTGTCCAGTTCTTCAGTGGGTACTATGGCTGGTGATGTGGTGATGCAAGGATTTATAAACAAACGAATAAACCTATATATACGTCGGGCGATTACAACAATTCCACCTTTGACAATCATCTTATTTGGCGTCAATCCAACAAGTGCCCTAGTAATGAGTCAGATCATCCTATCATTTGGTATTGCCTTCGCTCTGATTCCATTAATTATTTTTACAAGCAACAGAAAAATTATGGGTGGATTAGTCAATCATCGAATTACAACAGTTTTAGGCTGGATCATAGCAGGCCTGGTCATTTTATTGAATTTATTTCTCCTTTTTGAGACCTTTTATTATTGGCAATAAGGCCGTGAGACACTGTTATGTTTCTATCGGATTATTTTCACACAAAATCGTCTCGATACTGAGGAGAAAATTTGCTAACTAATGAGGGTTTTCTTGGAATGGTTTTTATTATTGATCATGATTGTGTTTGAGGTGACCGGTACAATCTCTATAAAAATGTCAGAAGGTCTAATTCGTCCTTTGCCGACCATTATGATTTTTGTTTGTTATGGTATATGTTTTAGTATTTTTTCTTTAGTAGTCAAGAAAAGGTTCTGGTACAAGAAATCTAGTAACCTTGGACATACTGATATTATCAATCTAGAAAAGGGATGATATTCAGTATGGAAAGCCAAAATTTATTCAAATGGAAACATTATCAGCCTGATATTATTTTGCTAACTGTAAGATGGTATCTACGGTACAATCTCAGTTTTCGTGATTTGGTAGAAATGATGGAGGAACGAGGATTATCAATGGCTCACAAGACCATTATGCGTTGGGTTCATCAGTATAGTCCTGAATTAGACAAGCGACTTCGTCGTCATCTAAAACCTACAAATGATTCTTGGCGAGTAGATGAGACGTATATCAAAGTAAAAGGTCAATGGATGTATTTATATCGCGCAGTTGATTCCGAAGGAAGTACGATTGATTTTTACCTAAGTAAAACAAGAGATCATAAGGCTGCAAAGCACTTCTTCAAGAAAGCTTTGCGGTCTTTTCATGTTTCTAAGCCACGTGTCATAACAGTGGATAAAAATCCGGCTTATCCTATAGCAATTGAAGAATTGAGAAAAGAAAAAAACATGCCATCAAGCATGCAACTCAGACAAAAGAAATATTTAAACAATATCGTGGAACAGGATCATCGTTTTATAAAGAAGCGAGTTCGTTCTATGTTAGGATTGAAATCATTTCGTACAGCCACTTACATACTGAGTGGCATAGAAGCGATGCATATGATTAAAAAGAAGCAGGTTCATCAAGGGGTGAAATCTGCCTGCCCAAAACCGAAAAGAATTCATTGATAAGCTGTTCGGTATCGTATCATAATCCGTAAGTTAGCAGAAAATTCATATCCTACGTTTTTTATAAATTATCTTTGCACCAGAACCATACCAACTTATATTGTAATTTTAGGAGGAGAGTTAAGTATGAATCCAGTCATTGGTCTGGATGTTTCAAAGGGTGAAAGCCAGGTTCAAGCATTTCTAGATAAAGGTAAACCATATCGTAAGAGCTTTAGTATTGAACATAATCTTGATGGATTGGGTGGGGAATTTATTGGAGTTCCTAAAAGAAGTTGAAAGAGAAGCTGGCGGTTATCAACCTTCGGTTGTTTTAGAATCAATTGGACACTACCATTTTCCTGTTATTCAGTTCTTAGAGGAAGAAAAATATTCCGGTATTGTCATGACCGAGAAAGGACCTTTCATATTTCTGATAGCCATAGAAATTTTCATTCCCATCATAAGATCAATCATAATAGTAAGAGCTATACTTAAGAAAAAGATAAAGAAAAAGAGCACCAACATTTTCATGTAAGCAATACCTCCTATGTATCGTTGGTCCTTCCAGTTAACCATGTTTCGTAATTCATGATAGTATACTTGTGACTTATTCCTTTTTTAGAGATACGGTTATATGTAATCAAATACAAATTCACACTATTGTCAGTTTGTAAAACCATAATGATAGGATACATACTTTTGTCTAATGCTACTCATGAATTAGTCAGTAATTTTATTACTGTTATTCACTGATCGTGACGACAGCAGCATTGCATTATTATCAAAACAGGGAGTCCTATACTTCCACTTAGTACTTTAGTTGAGTGGAATGTATTACATATATTTCCAATCGATAAAAACCGAGAAGGATTTTTAAAAATAAATTAGATGAAGTGCAGGCCTATAAAGTGCTGTAGGAAGGTAAGCAATGAGTGATATGATTGCGCTTGTTATTTACCTTTTTAATGTTTTTCTAGTAAATGTACATTAGAAAGAACAGGAATACAAAGAATTCAGGATCACATTTTAAAATTCTTCTTTTTTTGTCCCTACGGATAAAATTAATGGTTGAAACCTAAAAAATCACCTTTAAATGAAGCATTTTTATGTTTAAAGGCAATTAGACAACAAATTTAGTTCCGCTTACAATGCAATCATAGGCAACGCGAAAGAAAAGAGAGCAAGCATGAAGCAGCCTATTTTAAAAAGGCATCTGATTTTAAGAAATTCATGTAGGGAATACCAAGTCTAAATTTTTTTGAATGGTCTGTAAACGTTTACAGACAAGTTGACTAAATCGGTTGTAGAACATAGAGATATCAACATTTTCAACCGAAAACATTATGAGTTTACTGTAAACGTTTACGATTTGTTAGGCACTTATTTTACCATAAGAGAATGTTCCGGGGCTCATTTAAAGTGCAGGATTTTACAAGGTATGCAAAAGAGCTTGGAATCACATTTGTTGTTGAGCCTCAAGCGGCTGATAGTAATTTAATCGAATCTGCAGATGATGCCTTACTGTTTGCAGAAGAGGTGGGTGAGTCCAATGTGAAAGTGATGTTTGATACTTTCCATGCTTTATATAGAAGTGAAGTCCCAAGTGATTATGTATACCGAATGGCTGATAAGCTGCACCATGTTCATATTTCAGATAACGATCGATTACCGCCTGGTCAAGGAAGCGTGAATTTTGAATCAGTATTAAAAGCCTTAAAAGAAATCGACTATAAAGGCTATCTCTCAATGGAAGTAGGATTTCATACAAGAAAAGCAGATCCAGATTGGTATGCAAAAACGTCAATTGATTACTTGAAAGTGAAGTTAAATGAGATCAACTGATTTGGGGTGTAAACATAATATAAACCCCTAAAAAAAGAAAGTCGCTTTACTATCGGTGGGATAATAAAGCGACTTGTCATATGGTTCTGGTGCAAACACTTGGGAGAGATATAAAGAGACGAGAAATTTCCTAGTGTAACTATTTTATGCTGGAAAGCCGAATAATTGATGAACGAGATCCATTTGATTTTGGATAGACTTCTCCCTTTGAAGAGTTTGTCCTTTTTTGATCATGGGCATAGCTTCTATCCCTGCAATAATCCGTTGGCAGTTCGGAAGGACTTGATTTAAAAATTAAGCAACAAAGCTTTAATTGATAGTTATGCTAAAGCAATGATATTGAATTTTGACCCTCATTTTATTGATTTGCTTCGGGGGGAAATAGGTAGAAGAAGGGTAACATTACATCGCTAAGAGGGAAGCTATCTATATAAATGAACTAAATGGTGGCGTCTCATATAGGAAGCAACTACAATATGAGTTCGATTGATGGTGTCTGCGATTGCGAGATTTATGTAGCTCTTGAGATGAAGGAAAATCACTTGATAGCGTTCATATAGACGTTGATGCGTATCTTTTTTAGCAATTTTTAAAATAACATTAAATTTATATATAAAAATAAATATGATTGAAGTGCTGAGATCCCTGCTGGCTAATACTGGTGAAGTGATAAGAAAAGTGTGTTATGGAGAAAAAAGTTTATTCAGTAGGAAAGATAACTGTACTTAGTATGGATGTAAATTGATAAGTAAAGAGGAAACAAATGATGAAACTAGCATTGATTGCCCATGATAAAAAGAAAAATGACATGATTCAATTCGCAAGAGCCTATCAACACATTTTAGGAAAACATGAACTGTATGCTACAGGCACAACAGGGATAAAAATTATGGAGGCAACAGGATTAGAGGTCTATCGTTTTCAATCAGGTCCACTTGGAGGGGATCAAGAAATTGGGGCATTAATTGCACAGAATAAGATGGATATGGTTATTTTCTTTCGTGATCCTCTAACAGCGCAGCCCCACGAGCCGGATATTTCCGCTTTAATTCGCCTTTGTGATGTGTATGCGATCCCGCTTGCAACAAACATGGGAACAGCAGAAGTTCTAATCCATGGCTTAGACCGTGGTGCTTTACAGTGGCGTTCCATTATTCATGAGAAGCAAGGAGAATGAATCGTTACCCTTTTTATTGATAGAGTCGGAATGTAAGGTAGCAAGTGTTAAAAGTACTTACAAGTTTATAGGAGGAGAAGGACAGATGATAATGGACAAAAGATGGTTAGTAGGCATTGACATAGGCGGTACTTCGATTAAAGTAGCGTTTATCAATCTTTTCGGTGATATTGTTCATAGTTGGGAGATAGAAACTAACAAAAGTGAAAGAGGTCACTATATTCCAGTAGATATTGCAAGGTCAATTGATAAAAAGTTAAATGAATTAAATCAAACAAAAAGCAAGTTAATTGGGATTGGTATCGGGGCACCGGGTCCTGTTAATGTACAAGATGGTTCCATTGAGGTTGCAGTTAACTTGGGGTGGGAGAATTTCCCGTTACAAAACATTCTTGAACAGGAAACATCCTTACCTGTTGTGGTAGACAATGATGCAAATATTGCAGCAATCGGAGAAATGTGGAAAGGTGCCGGAAAAGGTGCAAAAAACTTAATATGTGTAACACTAGGAACTGGTGTTGGTGGTGGGATTATCGCCAATGGTGAGATTGTCCGCGGTGTAAATGGGGCAGGGGGCGAAATCGGTCATATCACGTCTGTCCCTAAAGACGGTTCACCTTGTAATTGCGGAAAAAAGGGATGCTTAGAAACAATAGCATCAGCAACAGGAATTGCTCGCCTAGCGTTAGAGGAAATAGCTTCCACTAATAAGATGAGCAAATTAAGAGATTCCTATGATATGTATCAAACAATAACATCTAAACTAGTTTTTGATATAGCAAATGAGGGGGATGAAATAGCCAAAGAAGTCATTGATCAAGTTGCGTTTTATTTAGGGTTAGCCTTAGCAAATTTAGCGAATGGTTTGAATCCTGAAAAAATTGTAATTGGCGGTGGGGTCTCGAAGGCTGGTCACACGCTACTCACACCTTTGAAAGAACAGTTTGCTCAATTCGCTTTTCCAAGAGTGGCCCAAGGGGTAGAGCTAGTTATCGCAACATTAGGCAATGATGCAGGTGTAGTTGGTGGTGCCTGGATGGCGAAAGAAAGACTGATGAATGAGTTACAAGTTAGATAGTATGTTAGAGTACAGAAAGCATTATCAATACTCCTAGAAATAAGCGGAGGTATGTTATGCGTAAGACAAAAATTGTATGTACGATTGGTCCGGCAAGTGAAAGTATTAAGAAGTTAATCCAATTAATAGAAGCTGGAATGAATGTAGCTCGGCTCAACTTTTCACATGGAAGTCATGAGGAGCATGCGGCTCGCATTCAAAATATTCGTGAAGCCGCAAAGCAAGCGAATAAGACAGTAGCAATCCTGCTGGATACAAAAGGTCCGGAAATTCGCACTCATGACTTCGAAAATGGACAAGCCGAGCTGAAAGCAGGAGCAGAAGTTGTGATTTCTATCAGATTTTGCTGAAAGAGTACCCCTACTTCAATTTCTTGAAGGGGATGAACCCAGAAATAAGTAGGGGGTGAATTTCAGCTTTGTGAAGCAAAAAATTCTTTCATTGTGTACTGGAATTTGTTAAAATATAAACAGAACGTATGATCGTTTTTTTATCTTAGAAAGAGACGAGGTGCAGAGAATGTTCATCAACAAAGCGTATAAGTTTCGTTTATATCCAAATACAAAACAAGAAGTGCTGATTGCGAAAACCATTGGTTGCAGTCGTTTTGTCTTCAATCGCTTCCTTTCTTTGTGGAACGAGACATATCAAGCAACAGGAAAAGATTTATCATATAGTGCTTGCTCTTCTCAACTTACACAACTGAAAAAAGAATTCACTTGGTTACAAGAGGTTGATTCACATTCTCTGCAATCATCCTTGAAGCATCTTGCAGACTCATTTGACCGTTTCTTTAAGAAGCAAAATGCAGCCCCACGTTTTAAAAGTAAGAAAAATAAGGTGCAATCTTACACGACAAATATTGAAAAGAAGAATCAGCTTCCTGAAGTAAGTATTGCAGGCAATCGTATGAAATTGCCGAAGTTAGGTTGGGTTCGTTTTGCAAACAGTCGTGAGGTGCACGGGCGTATCCTGAAAGCTACTGTCAGACAAACTCCTTCTGGCAAGTACTTTGTATCTTTATTAGTTGAAACAGAAGTGCAGGAACTGTCTAAAACTCATTCCAGTGTAGGAATTGATGTGGGTTTAAAAAACTTTGCCATCCTTTCCAATGGTGAAGTGTTTACCAATCCAAAATGGTTTCGCACATTAGAGGAGAAGTTGGCTCATGCACAGCGCATTCTGTCCAGACGTAAGAAAGGTTCTTCCAATTGGAATAAACAACGTATCAAGGTAGCACGCATTCATGAACGGATTGCGCATGCGAGAAAGGACTACTTGGACAACATTTCAACGCACATCATCAAAAACCACGATGTCATAGCGATTGAAGATTTACAGGTAGCGAACATGCTCAAAAATGGCAATCTTGCAAAAGCAATTAGTGAAGTATCATGGTCGCAATTTCGCAGGATGCTGGAATACAAAGCAAAGTGGTATGGAAAGCAAGTCATAGCTGTGAACCCACATTGTACGTCACAAACATGCAATGTATGCGGTCATACAGCGAAAGAGAACCGCAAAACACAAGCCTCATTCAAGTGCGTATCTTGCGGTCATGAAGACAACGCTGACATCAATGCTTCTAAAAATATAAAGGATTTAGCAATCGCAAACTGATTCATCTTGCAGGAGACTTGCTACAAGTCGTTTGGACTGCCAACCGTCGGAATGACGGGCGTAGCCTAATTCATTAGGAGCCGAAAGGCTTCTGTACTTAGGAATCCCCCACGTTCAACGAACGTAGTGAGTAACTGGGGGTAATTCAAGAAACAAGTACTAGGAACAGTAGAGAAATTCTCTGTTTCCTATGAGGGGCTTTACGATGATGTTGAAGCGGGATCACGGATCTTAATCGATGATGGTTTAATTGAGCTGGAAGTGCTTGAAAAAATAAACTACGAAATTCGTACGAAAGTATTAAACAGTGGCTTAATTAAAAATAAAAAAGGTGTAAACGTTCCAAACGTAAGCATCAAGCTTCCGGGTATTACAGAAAAAGATGTGCAGGATATTGTATTTGGGGTTGAACAAGAAGTAGATTTTATTGCTGCTTCCTTCGTGCGCAAAGCATCAGATATATTGGAGATACGTCAGTTATTGCAAGAAAGTGAGGCAACGCATATCCAAATCATTTCAAAGATTGAAAACCAAGAAGGTATTGATAACATTGATGCGATTCTGGAAGTATCGGAGGGTTTAATGGTAGCACGTGGTGATATGGGGGTAGAGATTCCGCCTGAAGAAGTGCCTCTTGTGCAAAAACGTTTAATTAAGAAATGTAATCGATTAGGAAAGCCGGTGATTACGGCAACACAAATGCTAGATTCTATGCAGCGTAATCCTCGTCCGACACGCGCAGAGGCAAGTGATGTGGCAAATGCAATTGTTGATGGGACAGATGCTATTATGCTTTCAGGTGAAACCGCAGCCGGACTATATCCAGTTGAAGCTGTGAAAATGATGGCAACCATCGCATCTCGCGTAGAGGGTTCCTTACAATATCAAGATTTGTTCCGCAAGCGCACGAAAGAAGCAAAGCTAACTGTTACAGACGCTATCAGTCAATCTGTAGCACATACCGCGATTGCATTAGACGTAGCAGCAATTGTAGCACCAACGGAAAGAGGCTATACGGCAAAGATGATTGCGAAATACCGTCCGAAAGCCCCAGTTGTGGCAGTGACGTTTGATGAAGGAGTATGTCGCAAACTCGCTCTTGTATGGGGTGTACAAGCTTATTTAGCAAAGGCACAGGTAACTTCTACGGATGAACTGCTAGAAACAGCGATCCATACAGGGATAGATGCTGGAATCATGAATGGTGGTTTTACAGTTGCGTTTAAAATATAACAAATAGTATAATATAGTCACTAAATAACCTTTATTTTCCAAGTAGGTGTACTGTGGCTATTTTTTATACACAAAAACAAGCTTGTAAATATTTAAATGTGTCTCGAATGACTATTTTACGTTGGGAAGAAAAATGATTATTATCTCCTGTTCGTTTCAATAGTGGTCATAGAAGATATCCAAAAGAACAATTAGATAGGCTATTTGGTTTTGAAGAAACCGGAGTGCAAACGAAGAAAACATGCGTTATTTACGCAAGGGTTTCTACGAAAAAGCAAGAAATCACTGGAAATTTAGAAAGGCAAATGCAGCGATTGATGGAACATGCAAGCCTTAACGGTTATGAAGTCATTGGCGTATTTGAAGAAGTAGCAAACGGAATCAATGAGAATAGAAGACAACTGAACAGGCTTTTACAAAAGGTAGCGAGTGAATCAGTTGATATAGTATTAGCTGAATATAAAGACCGAATCGCCCGATTCGGATACCCTTATATTGAAACGTTCTGCAAGTCACATCAAACAGAGATTCATCTCATCGAGAATCAGGAACAACGTTCCTTAAACGAAGAAATGGTAGAAGATATGATTTCCATTATTACGTCTTTCTCAGCCCGATTATATGGACAAAGAGGAGCTAGGAAAATACGAAAACAAATGAAGTCCCTAGATGCAACACATGTTATTGGAGAGGAGGAAGAAGATGAAATCCGAGAATAAAACGCTCACATTTACCTACATAGGAACGATTCAAATTCCAAACGAAACAGAAACAAGAATGTTGGACGAACTGATGAAAAAGTTCCAATCTGGAAAGCGTTTTTTGCGAGAACGTATTTTGGAAGGGAAAAATCGAAAAGGGTCAGTTGAGATGGCAAAACCTCTGTTTCTATCTAATTCTCGTTATATGAGAGATGCATTTCTAGAGGCGGAAGCTTCTATTTCTTCTCAAAAAGAACTATTGCCTTTATATGTAATGCAGACAGAAGGGAAGATTAAAAAGTTAGAACAAAAACTAAAAACGGCTCGTTCAAAAACAACAAATACTGAAAAGCAAAAGAAACAGAACGAGCAGCGTATTTTTCGCCTTCAAAACAAGATAAAGAAATTAATCAAACAAAAACGTTACTATGAATATCACATTGAACATAACACGATACCTAAAATCATTGATGGTTCAAGACAGAAGTTTCGTTTGTTACAAAAAGGGAAACTTACAAACCAGGAATGGAAAGATTTGAGAAGTAACTCGCTTTATTCTCGTGGTGAAAAATCAAAAGGTGGAAATGAAAACACGAAGCTAGTGTATATAGGTGAAAATAACTTTGAAATTGCTATTCTGAATCCGTTGAGTTCCAAGAGGAACGACCGTTTGCGATTTACTGTTTGTTTTCCGGAAAAGTTTGTGTTTTTCATTGCTTCCTACCTTTCCATTGGCGAAGCGTATTCGATTCGTTTGAAGAGAAGAAACGGAAAATATGAGGTACATGTAACACTGGAAGAAGACGTACTGTCCAAGCCGAACTTTTCAAATGGTGTTGCCGGAATGGACATCAATCCTGACAATCTTTCAGTCACAATCGTATATCCTAACGGAAACTTTCGAGCGTCTAAAGTGTTTTGGATGCATGCATTGAATACAGTCCGTTCTGTCGAACGGGATACTCTTGTGCAACGTATATTGTATGGGGTCATGTCTTGGGTTCAATCTTATGATATAGACACGCTGGTAATTGAAAATCTAAAATTCTTGCAATCTGCTGGAAGTAAAGGATTCAATCGTATGAGTCATAATTTTTCTTACAGTAAAATTATAAAATCGTTACTTTCAGTCTCCTATAAGGAGAACGTTGTCCTACTACAGGTGGATGCGTATTACTCCAGTTTCATAGGAAGAGTAAAGTATCAACAAACCTACGGTTTGTCCGTGCATCAAGCCGCTGCTTTTGTATTGGCACGAAGAGGTTTGGGATACGAAGAAAAAATTCCGAAGGAATATGTACCAGTCTTGTTTGCAAAGGAAGCAAAGCAAGGGATTGTTCCGTCGAAACTATTTGTGCATTGGAAGAAACTGAAAGCTTGGTATGATGATGTCATAGAAGAATGGAAAACGATTGGAATCAAAACAAAAACTATATTCTTCAAAGATATATATACATATAAAACCTCTCCGCTTCCGTTTTAAGAGAGGAAATTCATTAAGTTTGACATACGAAACGGACAACTTCTCCTTCGAGAAATGTGAAAATTCCAATGGAAGGATTGCTGTTTAGGATGTCAGATAGCCCTGGTAACCCCAGCTCTATGGTGTGCTCTTTGGAGACCGAAAGACATAGATGTCGTGCTAGATCCTCAACCAGCGAAGGGTCGAATCTATTTTTCATTTTGAAGAATGCATTTTCTACCTCCAAAACCTAAGACAATCATAATCTGTTATGATTTGTTATGGTTTAGAGGGAGCTGGTGATACTGTTGTCATCACAGCAGGTGTACCAGTTGGTGAAGCGGGTACTACAAATTTAATGAAAGTTCATATTGTTGAGGAACTAAAATGCCCCCCATCTTTAAGAAACAGATTTTAAGAAATTAAAGTGGGTAGAACGAGGGGGTTCTACCGAATGAATGCTAAGGGGTGGGAATGAGTTTGGCATGAGGAGGAATTCCCATCGAGATATATATTTACAACGTGCCTATCTTTTGTAGAGTGGACTTTTTCAGTGCCCTCTCCTGCTGGAGGCTGTTGAACAAACTCTCCAGGTTGGTCAACAGCCAGTTTTTCGAAAACGGATCCGGATGCGACGTTTATGCGTATGAAGGATGACCATATGAAGAACGGCCAACTGAAACCTACTTACAATGCACAAATCGGAACAGAAGGTCAATTTATTACAGGATTCAGTCTGCATCAGCGAACGGGAGTCCTTTTGTTTGTTTGGAATGTAGCCTATCCAAATTTTTAAAAGATGTGGTTTTGTAGTCGTTGGAAATTAATTTTCCGATTTTATGAGCATTTATTGAATAAACCACCCCTAGGTAGCGGGTAAATTATTTTTGTTAGAGAGTGATTAAAACTCCTGTTGCTTCCATACTAATGACCCATTCTTTTAATCTTTGAATTGCCACTGGATAAGCCAGATTTGTATCCAACGTAGTGACGCGAGGTTGAGACATATGGGAAAAAGCCAAGGTCTTCTTGAAAAAACGCTTAGCTGATTTCGTATCTCTAGTTTTGCTTAGATAAAAATCAATCGTGTTCCCTTCAGGTCGTTTAACTGAAGGGCTTTTGGTAGTCTGCTACATACATTGACCCCCGATAATTAGGGATTATGTCAACCTAACAAGAATAAAACAGTCATTCATAAAAATTTATTTATGATGTTTTATGATTCATTTTCTAAATTATAAAGTCCGTATGTATAATATACTACTATCCCATGTTCATGGTGAGGGGGTGTTTGTTTGAGCATTACAGCTTTATGGGGAAAGCAAGTTGATGTATTCGTATCAGGAAACAGCTTTTTTCGAGGAAAGCTTATTGAGAGTGGCAAGGATATTCTCGTGCTGTCTGATGGAGAAAGGTTTGTGTATATTCCTTTATTACATGTTCATAGGATCAATTTGAGTTCGATTATAGATGATCATTTTAGTGATCCTACTGAAACGTCCCTAGCTGAAGATGTAAAAACCATTTCTTATCGTACGATTTTAACAAATGCAAAAAGACTATTTACGGAAATTTATGTTACAGGTAATATATCCTTACATGGTTATATTATAGGTGTTCGCAACGACTATTTTGCTTTTTACTCCCCTGTTTACAAAATGATATTAATTTCACTGCATCATTTGAAATGGCTCATCCCATATAGTCTAAAAACATCACCGTATACTCTTTGTAAGAAAAAGCTTCCCATCATCCCATCAGACAGCCCGTTTCTTCGTTCATTTAGGGAACAATTAAAAAAGTGGGAAGGAGAGCTTGTCGTTTTTGATATAGGAGAAGACCCAGCAAAGATTGGATTAGTAAAGAAGGTTAATGAGACAATGATTGAGCTCGTGATTGCAAATGGTGAAACTGTATATTTAAAACTCTCTCATATCAAATCTGCTCATATACCTTAATGTATGAATAAAGGGGTCTTACTAACCAATAGTACGACCTTTATTTCACTGTAGGAAAGTATAAATTTTCAGTTAGAAGTGAATTCGACGTAGTGGGAAACTTTAGGAATACAGTATAAGGGCAACTACGCCTTTGTCTTCGCCCAAGAACAGAGCTCGCCAGTCGGCGAGTTTTCTTTATTCTATCAGTGGCATATCACTGACAAACGCCTATATCATCCTACAATAGAACATAGGGGACAATCGTACATATTAATTATAATAGTTCAATCGTCTATCCCTTTTTTAATAGAGTTGCATATAAATAGAGTAGAATACAAAATTGGACAAGTAAGTATTACATTACTTGAGATTCTAGAAAGGAAGGAAGAGGAAATACAACAATGAGTATTCACACTATGATTTCAGTTTTGGTGTTCCTTATCACAACAATATTGATATTGTGGAGACCAAGAGGCATAAATGAAGCGTATCCAGCCACGATTGGTGCAGGGATTATACTATTAACAGGCGTTGTATCTCGTGCTGATATTCTAGACATTATCCAAAAAATTGGTGGGGCCTCTATCACCATTATCGCAACAATTGTCATGGCTGTTATACTAGAAAGCTTCGGTTTTTTTCACTGGTCAGCTGCACAACTTGCAAGGTTAGCAAAAGGATCGGGTTACCGTTTATACTGGTACATTCAATTGTTATGTTTTTTGATGACACTTTTATTTAATAACGATGGCAGTATTTTAATCACTACCCCTATTTTAATTTTACTCCTCAAAAATCTTCGGCTCAAACCACACCAGCAAATTCCATACCTTTTAACGGGAGCCTTAATTGCCACAGCTTCAAGTGCTCCTATCGGTGTAAGTAATATCGTGAATTTAATTGCATTGAAAATTGTTCACATGACCCTTTATATGCATACTGCAATGATGTTTGTCCCAGCATCATTAGGATTATTGTTTATGTCATGGTTGATGTACGTAATGGTAAAACGGAAACTGCCCAAACAACTACCCAATTCAGCGTATGACATTGAACAGATGTTTTTCACAAAAAATTTTCATCCTTTAAAAGGACAGATTTCAGTTGAAACCAAAAAACAACGTACAAAATTTATGTTAAAAATCTTGTTGTTTGTCTTTCTCATGCGCTGTGCTCTCTTTGTGGCATCTTTTCTCTCAATTCCAATTGAGTTTGTTGCGGTACTTGGATCCCTGATTTTGCTTATATGGAGATGGTACTACCTAGGTACAAATCCTGTTGATATCTTGAAAAAAACTCCTTGGCATATCTTAATTTTCGCTTTTTCCATGTATGTGCTTATTTATGGACTGCATAACGTAGGCCTAACAGAGCTCCTTGTCAAAATATGCGAGCCGATTGTACAACAGGGATTATTTGAAGCAAGCTTTATCATGGGCGTATTGATCTCCATTTTATCTAACTTGTTTAATAACCATCCAGCCTTGTTGATTGGAACAATTACGTTAACAGAAATGAACCTTGATTTCCTCACATTAAAGACGATGTATCTAGCGAGTATTATTGGAAGTGACATAGGATCATTGTTACTGCCTATCGGGACACTCGCCTCCCTAATCTGGATGCATATCTTAAAACAAAATAAAATCAAAGTAAAATGGAAAGATTATTTAAGCGTGTCGTTGGTTGTAGTTCCATTAACATTAATCGTAACTCTATTCTTGTTATATTATTGGATACAAATGGTTTTTGCTTAAGCACATACTCAAACTAAAGTATAATCTCTCCTTGTGAAAGCAAAAAAGTTCAAAAAATCTACTTCTAATAATCGAATCTTTGAGTATCATAACTTAACTATAAGTGTCTAAAGGAGGAGGGTGACAGTTAGCGAATTAGTTAACTGTTTCCCTCATTCTTGCGTTGTTGCTGTTAGTGGTAACAAATCTGCAACGTATACGATATGCACTGTTCTTTTAAGTAGTGATGGAGCAATCAGTGAGATAAAAAATGGTATAATTCCTTCTATATAAGTTCCTTTTTTTTAGGTGAGGTGGTTCATTTGGAAATTAGAAAAGCAAGTAAACAGGATATAGCGGATATAGCAAAGGTCTATGTTGATGGATGGAGGACTACATATCGGGGATTAGTGCCAAACCAGTATCTCGATGAACTATCATACGAAGAGGCTGAAAACCGCTGGAGGCAGTTTTTAGATAACGAAAATGAGCCATTTATGTATGTAGCCCTGAACAGTGAAGGGAAAATCGTAGGCTTTGCATCAGGAAGAAGTATTAAGGAGAAACATTTTACTGGTGAATTATATGCACTGTATCTTTTGCAGGATTGTAGAGGTTTGGGTGTAGGCAGACAGCTTGTTTCAGCCGTTGCTCGGCACTTTAAGGAGAGCGGTATACATTCTATGTTGGTATGGGTAATGGAGCAAAATCAGTCTGGACTTGGTTTTTATAAACGAATGGGAGGAAAGGAATGTATTCGCAGAACCAGTACGTTTGGAGAAACAGTAGTAGATGATGTGGCTTATGGTTGGAATGACATTTCAGTGCTGTATGACGAGAAACCAAATAAAGCAAATTGACTTCTAATAATGCAGGATTATGTGAACACAAGTACCCTCCAGATCGCTTAGTTGGAGGGTATTTTTGTAAGCTCCTAACGGAAGAGGCATTTGTCAGGAATTCCTTCTCTAAAAGATTACAGGGTAGGATTCTGTTCGAGTTATCCTCCCCAAAAAACGATTTACCTTTAGCCTATTTTCATTAGCAAGACTTAGCGGAGCTTTATGTCAAGAAACTTACCTGATGTCATCACTGCATGGTCCTTGAAAAAATCGGCATATTCTTGTATCCGGACAAAATCCGGGATTTTGACTGCATAATACTTTGGAAAAATTAGGATTCATATCCGCTAGATTTTTAAAATAACAGCTGATTGTATGATTCCTAGCCATATTATTTAGTTGAAAATCGAGTGGGAATTTTCTTTTTACATGTCGATAGTATAAACCATTTTTTGTGAATGGAGGTGGGTAAGCAGAATTTACAAATCTTAAAGGGATAGGGTCATGAGTATTGAAAATACGAAAACTATTTTTTACTGTCATGTCAAACCGAGCAGCAAAGTCAGGGCTTCCAACGCGAAAACTAGCCAATGTATATAAGATTGGATGTTTAAACTTAGTATTTACTGCAGCATCTAAAGCAAATAACGTTGCTAAAGCTCCACCTAAACTATGTCCCGTATTGAACTACCCTCACCTACTCGCTAACACTCCTTGAGGTGGGGGATTCTGTATTTTCTCTCTAGGAAGCGAAATACAGAGCCGTTCAACAAGCTTCTCATGGAGCAAATAGGGAGAGCCCACACTTCCTTGTAAGGGGCAAACATCACCGAGGTGACTTTGTCCCTTACAAGGAGTGATAGTTGCTTCTCTTTTTTCACCCTATACGTGTTGCGATGTTCTTGCACCAATGCGCCCACCATTCTGGAGCTGGATCCTCTGGCCTTTGCGGCAAAATGGTGGTGATGCAAGAACAGATTGTGCCACTCCAAATGAAGTCAGGCTTCAGTTTCTTCTAACCAAACTTTTGGTATATACTTCTGCAAAACGTCACGTTCTACTTGGGTCAATCCATACGCGCAAATTTCTTTGTTGAATAGTGGATCGGATTGGTCTGATACATGATAGAACAAATGCGGGCGAAGTGCTTTGAATCTCCTTGTTAACACACTCCATTGCTTCCAGTGGTGCTCCCCATCCTTACGTTCTGTATAGGCTCGCAACACCTTTGGCACCTGTTCCTTCAGGTTCATGCCGCGTCTGCCAATGACATAGGAAGCTGCTTGATGGATGGAAATATGCATCTGTTTCATATACTTCATCTTCCCGATCTGGCTGGTGAAGGCAGGATTCACCTCAAACACAGCGACTCCCATTTTAGCAGCTCGGCTGTGAATGCTATCCTGCATCTTTTTATAGGCAAACATACTCATCCTTCGGTTTTGCTTCCGATTGCGGTAACGTCCGGCAGACTTAGAGAGGGTTGTGTCCAATGCCTCTAGCACAATCGGTTTATTTCTTTGAACCGCGATATCCACCAAACGAATCGCTTCTGCTTCTAGGATTTTTGTTATTTGTCCGCTTCGTTTTCCTTCTAAGGAGAAATAGAGACAAGAGGAGGAAAGTAATTGTCCTTGTCCATTTACATTGGAGAAAGCAATATGATTGTAGTTGACGTCTACACCAATGACACCGTCTGCTTTTGAATAATTGATATGAAGATGTTCTAGTTCTTCTATCATGCATTTGATGATGTAGTACGTACCATGGTCTTCGATGGACCAACCGATTGGCTTGCCATCCTTCTTTTTGTTCTGACAGGAAAGCTGCGTGGCGATAGATTCTTGCACCTGATCTTGTCCATAAGGAAAATACACATAGGGAAGTATAAGCGCTTGTCCCGTAATGCTTCTGACGTGTAAGGTTTGGCTTTGTGCATCATATTGGAACACAAAGTTCCCATACTTCGCATCCTTCCGTCCAGAGAGCGTCATCTTGGCGTTTCGTTTGTAACAGAATGCATGTCTCCACGCCACATGACTCTTTTGATCCTTACACATTGTATATTGCTTACGAAAGAAGGAACGAGAGCCGAACAAAGCCGAAGGAATCTCTCGTCTTAGTTTCTCCTTTTTCTGTTCCTGCCGAAGGAGACGATGCCGGAGTTGTCCGATTCTTGCCTTAAGACGTTTGAGTTCTTTATCTAGATGCCGATGTTCAAACAGGTAGAGGGAGAACCAAATGTGCGTCTCATTCTTACGATGAAGCGCATATACCGCACCGGAAGGGGTTTGATGCACCCGATACCCCATTCTCTTATGCAATTTCGGTTTTCTATCTACAATCGATTGCTTCATGTTTCGCAATGCCGTCAGCTTGTTGCGCTCGTTTTTTAGTTTCTTTTGAATGGATTGAAGGGTAACATCTACCTGTTTCAGATACAACACCTGTAATTCCTTTTGCGATGTACGAAGAGCGTTTGCTTGTTGGACTGCGCTATTCGCATAGTAGTCATCCAGTTGGAATCGTTTCTTAATTGCTAGATGAAGACTGCCTTCATACGGCTTGTTCCCCGTGCGCAGGTGTTTTGTCTGCCAGGCATAGGCTGCTCGCATCGCAAGAGACCGTGTGTTTATAGATTCGATTGGAAAAGTAGCACTTCTTCATTCCCGTCTTCTCCTTTCTGGTTCATTTTGGTAATTATATATTACCAAAGGAACGTATGTTTGTCTAGTTACATTTCCCTATTCACCAAATAGGCTAGGCGATTGCCTAGCCGACATTCATCTCCCACTTACCACTGGGCTACACCCATCACGTGCTTGAAGTGGGGGTCTTCTGTCGGAAAATGATAAAAGCTCAAAACCTTGTGGTAAAACCAAAGATCTTTTTTCAAAAAGTTCGTAGGTCTGAAAACACATACCAGCAAGTAATATTGCATCTTTACTGCTAAAATCACTTAAACCCAATTCATTCACATCCAAAATAAAATTTCGATATAGTGCATTATATGAACTAAATTGTACATGCGTTTGTTATTATTTGGAATATTGAAAGTGACGTCAGAACCCCATTTTACCGTTTTGGATGTGATCTGTTTTCTTGGCTCGATGGGCAAGGGAAAAGAGCCTATTTCATCCAACGATGAAATAGGCCCCGGGGAAAGCTACCTAGATGAAAGTAGAGTTAAATAAAGTGTTACTACACTACTTTCTAACAGGTTAGTTTATGATTCATTATTTAACCGAACCTGTAGTCATGCCTGCTACAAAATAACGTTGGAGCAGTATATAGGCTATAGCCATTGGGATAGAAGCCATGATTACCCTGGCAAAGATCACATAGGATAGTTTGTTAAATATTGTCCTTGAAAACTAAGAAGTGCTATTGGCAATGTTTTAGCTGCACTCGATTTTAATAATAAGAGGGGATACAGCAGATCATTCCAAACAATTATGAATGCAAAAATCCTCCCTTTCTCTTGTTACAAAATTAGCAATCTCACCTGCTATTGGGTATGTATTTACTTTGTTTTTACTAGTTGATGAGATGGTAAAACAAGTTATGATTATTATGGCTGCTATGCCTACAGCTGCGAATACAACGATGTATGCTCTTCAATTTAATACCGAGCCTGAGTTCGTTTCTAGCGCAACGTTGCTTAGTGCATCATTAAGTTTGGCTACGTTACCTGTTATCTTTATGATTGTTTTGGGGTAAATATAAATAGAAACTCGCTGTTCTGTTTGTTCTCTTGATGAGAGGATAGCGAGGCTGTTTTTATATACAAGCGTAAGGACATAGGGCCATCTTTATCAAATAACAGAATGGGGTGAACCTAATGGATATTTCTTTTTTAAAGTATCATCATTGGGCTAATATCAAATTAATGGATCATTTAGGGACGATACCAGAAACGATACTGAATCAAGAGATTCAAAGTGTGTTTCCAAGCGTTATGAGGGCTTTGCAACATATTTATGAGGTAGATAAGACTTGGCTGCACCGAATTAATCAAAATCTTCCCAGTCATAATGTTCCCCTATTCTCTTCCATACTAGAAGGGAGGAGTAGTTTTCTTAAGCTACAACAACAATATCAGGGGACCTTAGAGGAGGAACTTAAGAGAAACAGTCCTATTATATACACAAACTCTACTGGAACTGAATTTATGAATTCCTTGGAAGAAATTATAACTCATATCGTAAATCATGGTACGTATCATAGAGGGAATATTTCCGCTATGTTGCGACAGTTAGACACAAAATCTGTATCTACTGACTACATATTTTACCTAAGGGAAAGTGCGTCTAACTGATAAGAATCCGGCTTATCCTATAGTAATTGAACAGTTAAAAGTTTCCGAAGTGAAAGTTGCCGTTCGGCGATATATTCGTTTTTATAATCACCAACGATTCCAGAAAAAATGAAGCAACCTGAGTCCCTACGAGTACAGAACTCAGGTTGCTTAGTGTTATTTTTTAGAGATCACTTCAAGCGGTCAATTATCATAATTGCTTACGAAAAATGTCTATCATTCTCTCCAGAGTAAGCCAGATGTGTTACTGTTATTTAGCCTCTTTTATTGTATCTATTCTGGGATCCTGCTCTCCATAGGTACGGAAGTAATGTTCTAGCTGCTCAAGTGTACGTCCTTTGGTTTCCGGCAGGTATTTCTTCACAAACGCAATTGCTAATATCCCAAGAGCGGTGAAGATGAAAAACGTTGTAGACAAACCGATGTGAGCGAGTAAGACCGGGAACAGTAAGCCAATAAGGAAGTTCACTATCCAGAGACAAAACACACTGACGCCCATACCGATGCCTCTCAACCGCAGTGGAAATATTTCTGAAAGCATGAGCCATGTCACCGGTGAAATGGCTCCCTGCTGGAAAGCAAGAAACATAACTGTCAGGGAAAGCACAACAAATGGCAGCGCGGGAGATCCTTCAAGTGCAGATGAGAATATCCCAATGAGTAAAAGTGATGTCGTTGTTCCGATCAGGCCCGTCAGCAGCATGGGACGACGACCACACTTGCCAAGGAGCCAGATACCGACGAAAACTGCTAAAACCGAGACGATGCCATTAGCTATATTGGCGATCAGTGCACCCTCTGTATTGAAGCCAGAATTTTTGAGAATTTCAGTACCATAGTACATAATCGAGTTGACACCCGTAATTTGCTGCACGATAGAAATTCCAATCCCGAGAAATACGATGCGGCGCACCATACATTGCATGTTTGTGACGTACAATGTGGATTCACAGCTATGACTTGCTTCCCATACCACT
>NZ_JASATP010000066.1:0-27277 GCF_038440375.1 Bacillus sp. OTU530 | reverse complement strand
TCCATTGTATACTGCTTACGAAAGAAGGAACGAGAGCCAAACAAAGCAGAAGAAATCGTCTGTTTCAATTTCTCCTTTTTCTGCTCCTGCCGAAGGAGACGATGCTGGAGTTGTCCGATTCTTGCCTTGAGGCGTTTGATTTCTTTATCTAGATGTCGGTGTTCAAACAGATAGAGGGAGAACCAAAAATGTGTGTCTCGTTCTTACGATGAAGCGCATATACCGAACCGGAAGCCGCTTGATGCATCTGATATCCCATTCGTTTGTACAGCTTCGGTTTTCCAGTCACAATTGATTGCTTCATGTTTCGCAATGCTGTAAGCTTGCGGCGTTCGTTTTTTAATTTCTTTTGAATCGACTGAATGGTACCGTCTACCTGTTTTATATACAGTGCTTGTAGTTCCTTTTGAGAGGTACGAAGAGCATTTGCTTGTTGGACTGGACTATAGTAGTCATCCAGTTGAAATCGTTTCTTAATCGCAAGGTGAAGAGTGCCTTCATACGGCTTGTTCCCCGTGCATAGATGTTTTGTCTGCCAAGTATAAGCCGTGCGCATGGCTCTATTATAGAGACGGAGAGAATGAGAGAGTTCCTGATTCAAATCGTGGGAGACCTTGTATTTATAGATTCGATTGGAAAAATAGCACTTCTTCATTCCTTTCTACTCCCTTTTGGTTCTTTTTGGTAATTATATATTATCAAAAGAACATATGTTTGTCTAGTTGCATTTCCCTATTTACCAAACAGGCTAGGCGATTGCCTAGCCGACATTCATCCTCCACTTACCACTGGGCTACGCTCATCACGTGCTTGAAGTGGAGGTCTTCTGTCGGAAAATGATAAAGAAAACTCGTCGAATGGTCTCCCGGCTAGAAATTTATCCTTTCTTAAAGTGAAATAAAAGTCCGTTTCGAGGCGGAAGTATTTCCAAGTACAGAAATTCCTTACGACAACGTATCAAAACTAAAGAAGATTAAGGGCAATTCTTCAGCTGTTTCAACTTATTGCCTCTACATTTCTTCTAAAGGATAAACTACATTTCAAATGGTTTCTCAACAAACTGAAAAAGATCCCAGCAAAAGCCGAGACCCTTCTGATTTTCATTCCTTTTTACTGTTAGAAAATCCTACTTCCAAAGCAGGAGATGAATACAGTACAAAGAACTAATAACTAAAATAATTAGAATACAAGGAGAGATTTCAATGGATGGACATCAGCTTTGGTTGGAACGGTTTCACCGCCATATACAAAGGAACGCAAAATACCTCTCACTCATCGGAGGGAGTTTGTTTTATGCATTTCTTTGCGTATTTGGTATGGGCGGCTACTATTATGCGAAACTGCTTCAGGCACCTCCGTCTAAAGAGAACTCTATCCTCTGTCTTAGCCTGCTGCTCTCATTTATATTAACACGTGTTCGCCTTCGTACATTTGTAAAGGATGCGGATCTTGTATTCCTATTGGCGGCAGAACATCGGCTGGCCCCCTATTTTAGAAATAGTCTCCTTTACAGCTTTTTAATACAATGGCTATCTCTCTGTATTGCAGTACTACTAGCCGTTCCTCTCTATAAGAAGATCGGTACAACAGATCTGTTCTTTTTCTGGAATGCTTTATTTTTGCTTTCCGTTGTAAAAGGATGGAATGTATTTATACACTGGCTTTGGTATCATCACACAGAAAAAGGCAGCATACGGTACATGATACGCTTCGTGCTAAACATGGCTTTTTCTTATTTTCTCTTGCTGCGAGCATCCTTTTATTTGCTCATTGTTCCCCTGCTGGTTATGCTGCTTATTTGGATATATTCCAGACAAACAAAACAGTCATTGATTTATTGGGAGCGCCTTATTCAACAAGAACATGAACAAGATTTCATGTTTTACCGCTTCCTTAACATTTTTACAGATATTCCCCAAGTTATCCGGAAAGTAAAGCCTCGTATGCTTTTGGCAGCTCTCATCAAAAAACCGATCGAACAAACAAAAATGCCGTTTTTGTTTGTGTATACGCTTGCCTTTATAAGAGGGAATGACTATCTAGGATTATACGTACGCTTTTTACTTATTACATCTATTTTATTAATTTACATACAAGGCTTTCCAGGAAAATATGCAGCTGCGCTCGTATTTCTCTACTTATCCAGCCTGCAAATATTAGCCCTTTGGAAACATTTCTACACGCATGCCATACTAGAGCTATATCCGCTTACGAGCAACAGTAGAAGGCAATCATTTTTCAGGTTTCTGCTTGTACTCACACTATTTAGTAATACGATTTTCTCTAGCGTAATCGCAGCAACTATTCCAAAACCTTCCTATATTCTTCTATCCTTTTGCAGCGGAATTTTGCTGACCCCTTTGCTTTTATACCGTCGTGTCAAGAAGCTTCAATACACATAGATCTAACCATGTAAATGCGCATTGTACCACATAACTGCAAGTGTCCCTTCTCCCGCATGAACGCTTAACGTAGAAGTAATAGGAACAATATCTACGCGCAGGTGCGGATGAAGCTCTAGAAGCATCTCCTTCCACCGAAGTGCATCCTCCTCACGATTGCCGTGAATTACTGCGAGCCTTGTTATATCATGCTTTGCAAAAGCTTCACGGCATTTCTCCATAATCAGCTTTGTCGCTTTTTTCTCTGAACGAACTTTCTCAAATACATCAACAATGCCATCGTGAATTTGTAAAATCGGTTTAATATTTAATAAGGTACCAAGAACAAACTGTGCGTTGCTTAAGCGACCACCCTTATGAAGCTGCGATAAATTCCCGATTAAAATATAGTTTTCTAATGCAGGAACAAGCTCCTCTAGACGGCTGGCTATCTCAGCAATTGTTTTTCCTTGCTTCTCCATATGTAGGCCTTCTTCAAGTAAATACGTCATCCCCGCTGTTGTCACTCTTGTATCAATGAGATTATAGGAAATGCCTGCGATGTCAGCTCCCTGCTTACTTGCTGAATAAGTACCGCTTAGCTTCTGGGATATATGAAGTATGATAAAATGCTCATATGTGTCCTTCAGCTGTTCATACAACTGCGCAAATTTACCGACTGCTGGCTGGGAGGTTGTCGGAACAGCGTTATACTGCTTCATCTTTTCGTAAATTTGCTGCTCATCAATTGTTACACCGTCCTCATATGTTTCATTTCCAAACATAATGACCAATGGAACAACATACACATCTGGATGCTGTCGCAGTTCTTCTGATAAGTAGGCTGTACTGTCCGTAATCCAAGCGATTTTCTTCTTCACATTTGCCCCTCCTTTATTGTACGTAATGGCTACTATCATACTATACAGCAAATTAAGCTGCTACTACCTTTTTATTGCAGGTCGCTCTGTTTTTCAAGGTGCGGATAATTGTTTCAGCATGATGCAAAGAACAAGTTCTATTGCTAGCATAAGGGTAATCATATTTTGTACAGAAAGAATGAAAGGAATAAATAAGGAAAACCCGCCGATTGACGAGCCATGCCCTTGGACGAAGATAGAGGCGTAGTTGCACTGATAACTTTGTTCTTAAAATTTCCAACTACGTCGAACTGTCTTCCTGCTAGAAATTTATACTTTCTTAAAGTATGAACTAAAAAACGCAACAGAAGGAATCGATTCTGTTGCGTTTTCTTGTATATCTCTATCCTGTTTTAATTGCTACTTACAGTGCTTTTTGGCTGTGCCACTACAATACCTGTTGTTTCTTGGAAATCGTACAGGTTAACAGGAATATCAGTGAAACGTTCCAAATCGTTGTAAGCTGGGATACCATGGTGAGACATATCGAGACCTTCTTCTTCTTCCTCTTCGCTCACACGAAGACCAACTGTTTTTTCCGCCAGCTTCGCAATGAAAGTACCACCCGCAAATCCCCAGACCGCAACAACAACAGCACCAAGTAATTGTACAAGAATCAATGATGTATGACCCGTTGTAAGTAAGCCTTCCTTCATATCAAACAAACCAACAGCAATCGTTCCAAATAGACCATTTGCACCATGCACTGCAACTGCGCCAACAGGATCATCAATTTTCATATTATCAACAAATAGCGTTGCGTAAATTACAATTACACCGCTGATTGCACCAATGATAATCGCACTCCATTGTGATACGAATGCACAGCCAGCTGTTATTGCCACAAGTCCAGATAAAATACCATTAATTGTCATACTCGGATCAGCCTTGCCGTATTTCTGCATCGTAAGCAGCAATGCGACTGTACCGCCACTCGCTCCTGCAAGCATTGTATTTAATGCAACAGGTGCAAGAGCAGCATTAGACGCATCAAGTGTGCTTCCTGCATTAAATGCAAACCAGCCAAAGCATAAAACAAATGCACCAGCGGACGCTAAAGGAATATTGCTCGGCGCAAATACATTTGCACTTCCGTCAGAATTAAATCGTCCCTTTCTTGCTCCGAGCAGCTTTGCCATCGCTAAAGCCGCAAACCCCCCCAGCGCATGAATAGCAGCAGAGCCGGAAAAATCCTTCATACCAAGCTTTGCAAGCCATCCATCACTGCTCCAAATCCAGTGACCAGATAGCGGATAAATAATAAGAGTCATAAGTGCTGCTGTCAAAATATAAGCTTTAAAATTCATACGTTCCGCTACTGCTCCAGAAATAATGGAGATACATGCAATGGCAAACCCAATCTGAAATAAAACATACGCTGTGCTTGGTAATGGAATACCGCCAAGATCAATACTCTCCGGATGTCCGAACAAACTTGTGCCAATGAAACCAAACGCATCTTTACCAAACATAATGCCGAAACCGATCAACCAAAAACCAAGAACACCGATCGTTAAATCAACAAAAATTTTCATCGTTACGTTAACTGCATTTTTTGTCCGCACTAAACCTGCCTCCAGCAAGCTAAAGCCGCCCTCCATAAAGAAAACCATTGCCGCCGCAATTACAATCCATACCGTATTTAAGTACATAAGCTCCATCTGTTCACCCCCCTTACTTTGCTAAATCATCGATATCCTCATCCACTACACCTGTTCGAATGTTGTAGGCTTCAAAAATAGGATACACATAAATTTTGCCATCTCCATCTGTTCCTGTTTGAGCTGCTTCAATTACTGCTTGAATTGTGCGATCTACCATGTAATCTGACAACACAATCTCTAGCTTCACCTTCGGATGCAATGTTACCGTATAATTTTTACCGCGATACACACCCTTTGCATCCTTTTGCTTTCCTCTGCCAACTACTTGTGAAACAGTAAAACCAGTTATACCAATTGCTTTTAAAGCACTAATTGTTTCCGTTAAACGTTGCGGTCTAATAATAGCTTCTATTTTCTTCATCACGATCAACCCCTTTGTTGTTAGATTTCCTAACATCAACTGATACAAATTATAACGTATTAAAAAAGAAAGTCAATGCTTTCTCATAGTATAATTTTTGGTATTTCAAATTCTATGCTTATCCTTCTCTTTCTCCAATGTTAGCCTTTTCATTTTTTTGAAAATATTAGGTTTTTTTGTATGCATACAAAGCAGCATAATTTGTTAAATAAACCAATATAAGCAAAAAGATGACATATAAATCAACGCAAAAAGCCTTGCGATAAGCAAGGCTTTTTGCGTTGATTTATATTGATGCTCTCTCTGCTGTCTGTTCATTTTTGTGACTACTCTTTTTTTTAAGTGTTCCTGCCAATACAATAGCAGCAACGACGAGAAGTTCAAAACCATACTTGATAATAGGATTAGCAAAATATGGTTTCAAGAAAGGTTCTTCTACAATCATTTTGGACGCTGTCCAAGCAAGAACGGCAGCACCGAGTGTAATAATAATCGGAAAACGCTCGACAAACTTTAGGATAAGCGTGCTTCCCCATACAACAATCGGAACGGAAATAATCAGTCCGAGAATGACGAGCATGAAGCTTCCGTGTGCAGCTCCTGCAACTGCAAGCACATTATCTAAGCCCATTAATGCATCGGCTATAATAATTGTACGAATTGCTTCCCAAAAGTTGTTTCCTTCTTTTACATCATGCCCTTTTTCATCTGTAAGCAGCTTATATGCGATCCAAAGAAGCAAAAGACCCCCGATAAGCAGCAAACCCGGAATTTTTAATAACCATACCACAACTAATGTTGCTAAGGCGCGGATAGCTATCGCACCGACTGTCCCCCAAATAATAACCTTTTTTTGTTGATCCTTTGGCAGCCTTCTTGCTGCAAGACCAATTACAATCGCGTTATCTCCGGCCAAAACTAAATCAATTACAATGATAGCCAACAGCGCTGAGAAAAACTCTGACGAAAATAGATCCATTTTAAAATCCCCCCACTCATTATGATAAGCTCCATTTCTAAACTTATTTGTAATTTGTATTTCCAACCTGGAAAAGTAAAGACCATAGGTTAAGTATCAACATAGAAGCACATTCTCAAATCTTACTGCTACGCTGAAATTTCGTAACGCTCCCTCATGGAAGCCGGTGCCATTTTAACAATTTGCCGAAGCACTAGCATAAAAATAGCAACATCGTCAATCAAACCAAAGAAGGAGAGAAAATCAGGCACTATATCAAATGGAAGTAACCAATACCCCACTATAATCACAACAGATAATACCTTCTTCCTAACAGATACTTCACTGGATAAAAAGAACTCCTTCAAAAATGGAACAAAGCGTCGTACACGCAGCAGCAAACGCATTCGGCCCCAAAGTTTTTTCACATCTATCTCCCTCCTTATATAAGATTAAAACGGCCAATACCTCCTCCCAATCGTGAAACTTGCTTAAATTTCGACATAAAAAATGACCTGTCCAAGAACGGACAGGTCATTTTTGCACATAAAAGACCTTTACCGCTCTTGGTAAAGGTCTTGCTAACAACGTCATAGTTGCCAACAAAGCCGAGGGCTTCCCCTGTAATGACGACTTTGCTGTAAAAGCTACTCCCCTTTAGGAATACACTATACATTTCTTATACAGTTATCTTAAGACTTTTCTGAAAAACAGTCAACAGAAAAATTTTGTGTACGCTGAAAATCTCCTTACTCTTTATTTTATGCAGTTCATCCATAATGATGACAAACTACATCCCAGGTTTGAAGAATCCCTTCATCATAAGTACTTTCGATGCAGCACCTTTCCATCGAATGAAAACAACACTGGTTTATTTTCAATCACTGTTTCTAAATGTGTGGATCGTCCCCAAATTTGATGAATATATGGCATGACCTTTTCTAAGTATTTCACATCGAGTTCAATTCCTTCATACCAATGCTTTAAGTACAACTCGCCATTCTTCATATAATCCCCATCATTTACTGTGATATATGGGAAGCCTCCATTAACGCGCATACTAACGAGCTGATCTCGAACCTGCTCCCATCCTTTATCAACAACTTTATATTCTTTTCCTTGCTTTTGGAATAAATACATATCCTCACGCATGACAAGATCCTTGTTTAAATAATTTCGTAAAAAGGAAATATCGGATTCGATTTCCCGCACCTCAAACATCTTCTCGCGTCCCGATCCCGGCAAAATACCATCACGCTTCATGCTTTCTGTTGGATTATTGTAGCGCTCCTCAATATCTTCAAAAATTTTGAGACCCAGATAATATGGATTGATGCTAGTACGTGAAGGCTGTACAACTCCAGCGTTCAGCTTTGCAAATTCAACAGCTTCATCGCTTGTCAAATCCATTTCCCGTAAAATACGTTGATGCCAGTAGCTTGCCCAACCCTCATTCATGATTTTCGTCTCAAGCTGCGGCCAAAAATAAAGCATTTCTTCACGCATCATCGTTAAAATATCACGTTGCCATTCCTCAAGCTCACGGCTATATTCTTCAATAAATAGCAAAATATCCTTCTCTGGCTGAGGCGGAAATTTCCTTTTCTTTTGAAAGAGTGGCACATCCTTCTTTTGATTTCTATTTTCCAAATCCCATAAATCATCATAAGGAGAAGGCGGCTTCGTTCCTTCACCATCTTCCTCTACCTCATCTAAGTTCCATGCAAGCTTCGGGCGCATTAAAGATGGATCAATATGCTCTTGAATGGCAAGCACAGCGTCCAAGAAGGTTTCAACTTGCTGCTTACCATATTTATGCTCATATGCTTTAATGCGCTCAGCAGTAGCTGCCATACTTTCGACCATATCTCGCTTCGTATTGCTAAAACGTGCGTTATTTTTAAAGAAGTCACAATGTGCAAGTACGTGAGCCACAATCAATTTGTTTTGAATCAATGAATTTGTTTCTAATAAGAAGGCATAACATGGATCAGAGTTAATGACAAGCTCGTAAATTTTGCTTAAACCTAAGTCATAGTGCAGCTTCATTTTAAAAAACTGCTTCCCAAAACTCCAATGCGAAAAACGGGTCGGCATCCCATATGCCCCGAATGTATAAATAATATCAGCCGGACAAATCTCGTACCGCATTGGATAAAAGTCCAATCCAAATCCTTGCGCAATTTCGGTGATCTCATCAATCGCATGTGCTAACGCTTTTTGATCCTCTACTCTCACTGCAGCTCCCCCTTTTTTTTCCTATTACCACAATGTATGAGGAAACAGCGCATTTCATGAAGGACTTGTAATACCCGATGTGTATTTCTCTATTTTCACTTAAGTAAAAGGAAAATAAAGTATGGGATAACATATGCCACAAGCCATATAAGCAGCGTATGCATCATGTGCATCATCCATATAACTCCTTTTCACGGACAAAGCCCGCTTCTTAACAAATTCTTTCAGGCTTAACCATCAGCTTTCTGTCACACACTATTTATAACTCCTCAGCAAGGAGGGATACCATGTACGATACGTACACAGATTATGACAAAGCATTGTATTACACATATTGTTGTAATTGGGATGAGCTGCTCATTTTGATGGTTCAAACACAGGATGAGGTGTTTTCTAAACGTATTGAGCATTTTCTTCACGCCTATAAATACGCCAGAGACCTATCAGAAGTGGATAAGCAGCTTCAGCTCATGTTTCAATATATTGATCATGCTTCCCAAAAAGCATACTCCGAACATGCAAATGAAGAAACTGTTACAATATAAGAAAAAGCAAAACAGAGATGGAAAGTCCATACTATCATTGAAGGCATTCGCTTCTAAAGCGGATGCCTTTTTTGTATAAATAAGGAAGCCCTGTCTATACTATACATACAAAACATGAATGCAAAGGTGTGATAGGCTTGAAGCGGTTATCTCTCATTGTTTTTTGTCTATTGTTCTCTCTTACAGGCTGTAAGACGGATAAAATACAAACCCCTGCTGATCCTCCCGCTAATCGCACACCCCTACAGCACAATAGTCCATTTCAAGGTGTGAAAAGTGAACGAGGACAGTTGAATATTCTTGTGTTAGGAGTCGACTCGCGCGGTGAAGAACAAGCACGCTCAGATTCTATTATGATTGCCCAGTACGATCCGCAAGCAAAAAAAGTAAGAATTGCTTCTATTATGCGCGATAGCTATGTGACTATCCCAAATTACAGTATGAATTCCAATAAAATTAATATGGCATATTATTTTGGCGGCCCTGAGTTACTGCGCAAAACCATTCAGCAAAACTTCGGGATTGATGTTGAACACTTTGTCGCAATTGATTTTGAGGGATTCGTACACATTGTAGACACCGTTGCTCCAGAAGGCATTGAGGTGAACATTAAACAACAAATCATCGATGATATGGGACTTGCGCTGCAGCCTGGACGGCAACGCCTTCACGGAAAAGACTTACTCGCATATGCCAGATTTCGTCATGACGCAGAAAGTGATTTTGGTCGTGTAAAACGGCAGCAGGAAGTCCTGCAGGCACTCAAAGATACTTTCGTAAATAAAGTAAGCTCGCTTGATGGCATGTTCCAGCTTCCAGGCATTGGACAGGAACTGCTAAAGTACATAGACACAGATATGGATATGCAAACACTGTTAACAGTTGGCGGAAGCTTGCTTCTCAATCCCGTTGAAGATGTTAAGACGATGCGCATTCCTGTTGATGCTAGCTACGAGGATAAGTTTTATGAACATGCAGGCGCAGTATTACAGTTGGACTTTCAAAAAAATAAAGAAGCGTTAAAAGAATTTTTTATCCATGACCCAAAACCGGTGAATGAATAAACAAAAAAGCAAGGTCAAATGACCTTGCCTTTTTGTTTATGCTTTCTTTAACAAGCTGTCGTTTACCTTCTCCATAAAAGCAGCAGATACTTGCTCTAGCTTTTGCTGGCTATCAGCGAGACTCGTACCTTTTACACCAAAGTAAAACTTTACCTTAGGCTCTGTGCCTGATGGACGCAAGCATACCCAAGAGCCATCTTCAAGATAATATTTTAAAACATTTGACTTTGGTAATAAGATATCTTCTGTCTTTCCATTCTCTGTTCTAATGCTTGTTTTGTAGTCCTCTGAAATGGCTACCGCATACTCGCCAAAAGCAGCTGGTGAATCATTACGGAATGATGTAAGCAACGCTGCAATCTGCTCTGCTCCGTCTTTTCCTTTTAGCGTTAAGGATTTCAAACCTTCCCGATAGAAGCCATATTTCTCGAAAACCTCAAGCAGTCCTTCATACAATGTCATTCCGCGCTTTTTATAATAAGCAGCTACCTCTACACCAAAAATGGAAGCCTGTACAGCATCCTTATCGCGTACAAAATCACCAATTAAATAGCCATAGCTTTCTTCATAACCAAATTGGAATACATATTGACCTGTTGTTTCATATTCCTTAATTTTTTCGCCAATAAACTTAAAGCCTGTTAGTGTATCGATTGTGTCTAACCCATATGCTTTTGCAATTGCTCTGCCGATTTCAGAGGTAACGATTGTTTTAAGTACAACACCATTTGCTGGGAGCACACCTTTTTCTTTCTTTTGGGAAAGTAAATACTCAAGGAAAAGCGCTCCTGTTTGGTTTCCTGTTAATACAGTGTACTCGCCTTCTAAATCCTTCACAGCAATTCCTAAACGGTCAGCATCTGGATCTGTTGCCACAAGCAAGTCAGCATCTATTTCCTGACCATAACGGATAGCCAGTTCAAATGCTTCATGCTCTTCTGGGTTCGGTGATTTTACAGTTGAGAAGTTTGGATCAGGAAGCTCCTGTTCCGTTACAACTGTCACGTTTGTATAACCAAGCGCTTGTAAAGCTTGGCGAACCGGCTTATTAGATGTTCCATGCAACGGCGTGAAAACAATTTTTAGTTCCTCACCCATCTCAGTTGCAAGCTCCGGATTTACCGAAATTGTTTTCAAGCGTTCTACATACTTCTCATCCATTTCTGCTCCAAGCATGCGAATTAGACCTTTTGCTTTTAATGCTTCTTCCGATTCAACAATAATCTCTAATTCGTTTTCAATCTCGTTTACCTTCTCGATTACCATATCTGCTTCTTTCGGAGGAAGCTGTCCACCATCCTCACCATATACCTTATATCCATTATATTCAGGAGGGTTATGGCTTGCCGTTACTACAATCCCTGAAAATGCGTTTAGCTCACGCACTGCAAATGACAGCTCAGGTGTAGGTCTTAACTCTTCAAATACATATGTTTGAATCCCATGTGTCGCAAGTGTTTTCGCTGCTTCCATCGCAAATTCAGGTGATTTGTGACGAGAATCGTATGCAATAGCCACACCGCGTTTCTTCGCATCTTCTCCGTACAGCTCAATAAAACGCGCTAAACCTTCTGATGCTTTACGAACTGTATACACGTTCATCCGATTTGTACCGACACCAATCTCACCGCGCATACCGCCTGTGCCGAACTCTAGATTTTTGTAAAAGCAATCCTCAAGCGCTTTTTCATTACCTTCCATTTCATTCAATAATTCTTGTAGCTCCTCATCTAAAAAGGGTGCATTTACCCAGCGTTCATATGTTTGCTTCCAGCTCATTTTATCCTCTCCTGTATAAAAATTTCTAGATGTTTAAAATAAACATTTTTCCTTAGACAGTATTCGGTACTTTTGTACATCTTTCCTGCCAGTAAACCTCATAATTCTACTTTATTTTGTTAGAAATATGTAAATTTTATCATATTTTACTCTTTGCTCCAACCTTTTTATAATCCGGCCTTTCTATTATTCGCTATAATTTTACAATATAGGCGAGACCATACTATAATTTAAATTGGATTGACATGAAAGAGGGATTAAACAATGAACAAAGAAAAAAAGCTTGAGTACGCTCTATTCACAGCTTGGGCTGCCTCATTGACAGCTATGCTGGGCAGTTTGTATTTTTCCGAAATTATGAAGTATGAGCCTTGTACTCTTTGCTGGTACCAACGCATCCTTATGTATCCATTTGTTGTGCTGCTTGGGATTGCTGTCATCCGCAAAGACTATCTTATAGCCCGTTACAGCCTTCCTTTGGCTATAATTGGCTCAGCTATCTCTTTATACCATTATTCCATGCAAAAAATCCCTGCTTTATCCGGCGGCGGGGCAGCGTGCGGAAGAATTCCATGCACAGGGCAGTACATCAATTGGCTCGGATTTATTACTATTCCTTTTCTTGCACTAACTGCGTTTACAATTATTATTGTCTGCAGTATTATTCTCATCCGTAATTTTAAGGAGGCAAAATAATTTATGAAAAAAATGCTTATCTTTGCAGCAATTCTTATTGTTCTTTTTGGTGCTATCGCATTCATCAATCGAGCAGAAACAACGCAAGGCATTAGCGATAATCAGCTTTCTGCTGAAGAACAAAAAAAGCAGGAAACATATTATACGAATAAAATCTCTTCTGACGAGCTAGGAAAGCAGCTCGATGCTAAAAATGAGGCAACTGTTTATTTTTATCAAACATCTTGTACGCACTGTATGAAGGTCTCACCTATCGTAGTACCGCTGGCAAAAGAACTAGGAGTGGATATGAAAGTTCTGGATTTGCAGACAGATGAAAATGGTTGGGATGCATTTAACATTGAAGGAACCCCAACTATCGTGCGTTACAAAGAAGGCAAGGAAGTAAGCCGTATTGTCGGTGAACAGTCTGAGGATGAATATAAGAAATGGTTTGAAAGTAATAAATAGCATATCTAAAATAAGGAACCGCCTCTCGTACATGAATCCTGCCCAAAGTGCCTAAAATAGGACAGAAGGGGGGTTTTTCAATGCCAGAGGTCAGATGTTCTGTTTCAAACTGCTCATTTTGGGGGCAAGGAAACTTCTGTCAAGCACAGGCAATTGTTGTTCAGCCTGATGGAAAAGCGTACACAAACTTACAAGATGACGGACACTTTACTGCCGTATTAGAAGGTCAAACAATGGAAAGCAACGTTGGACAAAGTGAGGAAACATGTTGTCAGACGTTTCGATCTGCATACTAGAAAATACGTAAAAGAAGAAAGAAGCCCTTACTCAGGGCTTCTTTTTACAAGATAAGAAAATATAACTTTTCGGGGTGATATCTAGCTCCCAAGGTCCAAAATGGCAGTGTAGGGCTGACCCTCCGCAAAAGAAAAAAAGCGCCTTTTACTCCGGCCCACCCCTACGCTACCATAAAAGGCGGGCATTGTCCGCTTTTCTAAACCTTCAGAAGTTGTAAAAATTTCACGGCACATTATGCTTTCGTTTATATTGATTAGCAATAATGTGGAGAGGTACTTGCTCATAACGTGTACTTTTGCCCATTTGATCAAGAATGTAGAAATTGTTTCCAAGATCATACATCCCTTCTCCGTTATGTGAGAACACAGCAAACTTCTGATTAGGCAAGACCTCTTGAACAGGTATAAGCTTTCCATGCGGCTCTTTCCAGTACATCGAAGTTTTGTCAATAATCAACAGCCTCCCAACCTGCTCCTCCTGTACAGGCTGACCATTCCAACTCGTGATCCGATAACCGTAGCGGTGCGCTGCGTACTCGGGCGGCTCATAAAACTTAGCAATGATAACCTTTGTCTGCACTGGCGCCCGATCATATAACCACTGTACATCCCGGTTATGCATACGAATACAGCCGTTTGATTCATAGGTGCCAATCGACCATTCCTTACTCGTTCCATGGATTGCATATTGTGCTTTATTTAACCCTAGCCAACGCGCGCCAAGCGGATTATTCGGCGCTCCTCCTGGTATATTTTTTCTATGGTACTTTTTATTTTTATATTTGTTAATCACACAAAATGTACCCTCCGGAGTAGGTGTTGCCGGCCTTCCGCTTGAAATGGAGAACGTACGAATATAATGACCGTTTTCGAAAAATGAAAGCTGATTTACGGCAAGATTAATTAAAATAAGCTGATCTGTTTCAGACGCTGCTTTTGCATATGGAGCAGTTGAAAACAGCAAACAAAATAAACAAACCTTAATAATACTCTTCATACGATACCCCCGCAAAAGATAGAATGTCATTTTATCTTTTGTAAGAGCGTCAAAAGTATTAGTGAAACTTTTATTTCACTTCGATAGGGTATATATTTCCAGGTGAAAGCTAATTCGGCATGTCAGAAAATTTTAGATACAAGGCGTAAGGGCAACTACGCCTCTGTTTTCGCCAATCGGCGAGGTTTCTTTATGTGATAATGCTTCGTTTATAAGAAACGAGGTGGACAGTCTCGTTCATCAGTTGACTGAAGCACCGCCGTTGACATGGAGCATTTGTCCTGTAACATACGTAGAATCATTAGACGCCAAATAGACATATGAAGCTGCCAATTCCCACGGTTGTCCAGGACGCCCCATCGGCACATTGGAGCCGAATTCCGCGACCTGTTGGCTGTCAAATGTTGAAGGAATAAGCGGTGTCCAAATCGGACCAGGTGCCACACCATTGACGCGAATACCTCTTTTTACAAGTGACTTTGCAAGTGAACGAGTAAACGCTACAATCGCTCCCTTTGTAGCAGCATAATCCAGCAGCTGTTCATTCCCCTCATATGCAACAACTGACGCTGTATTAATAATACAATCCCCTTCCTTCAAATGAGAGAGGGCTGCCTTTGTCACATAAAAATAGGAAAAGATATTTATACGAAACGTCCGCTCCCACTGCTCTGCTGTAATATCTTCCAGACGCTGCTGCGGATATTGCTGTGCGATGTTATTTACTACGATATGTAAACCGCCAAGCTGCTTGACAGTTTCTTCTACTACATAGTTGGCATGCTCTTCTTGTCCTAGGTCTCCAGCAAGGAGCAGACATTTGACACCATGACGCTCTACAAGCCGCTTCGTTTCGTTCGCATCCTCATGTTCATCCAAATAAGCGATAGCTACATGCGCTCCTTCCTTGGCAAACGCAATGGCCGCTGCTTTTCCAATCCCACTATCTCCGCCAGTAATAATCGCAGTTTTCCCTTGTAGTTTTCCGCTTCCTTTATACGAAGAATCCTCAAATACGGGCTTTGGATTCATGAGCGATTCTACTCCCGGCTGTTTGTCCTGATGCTGCGCAGGCAGCACCTTCTTAGACTGTTGTTGAGTCATTGGTACATCCCTCCCATATTCTATCACCTTTAGGATGTACGAAATTTCTCAAAATAAGCACAACAATCGTCACTTAACAGCACTGCTATGTTCTCTATGTCTTCATGTAAAGAAAACTCGCTGATTAGCAAGCCCTGCCCCCCGGGTGAAGCCAGAGACGTAGTTGCACTTATACTGTATTTCTAAAATTTACGACTACGTCAAATTGACTTCCAGCTGAAATTTATACTTTCCTATAGTGTAACAATAGCCTTCCTTCCTTCTTTCTCTTTCGCCTCAATATATTGTATTATTTCATTCTTAAAAATAAAAAAAGACCGGCTTCTCTACCGGTCAAAAATTATTATGAAGAAATGAATGGAGTACACTATACCCCTTTATCCGAAATAGCGGTGGTACAAAGACTTCGCCTCTGCAACATGCTTCGTTCCATGCACCAGTACACGCCCATCTCGGAATAGGACAAGGCGTTTATCATCGGCTGTGAACGATAGTAAATACGGATTCACAAACAACTGCTCTACCTTATTCTCAAGCAGCTTTGCATGCTCCTCTGTACGTATTTCTCCAGAAAACGGCATACGAATTTGGACTGTGTCCCGACCACATAAAACCGTTGTTTTCGTCTGGTTTTCCTGCTGTAAGTACGGATAAACCGCTCCTTCTCCACAGGATGGACAACGCGGCTTTTTCAGCGGCTGCACATTCATCGTAGAATATTCATTTTGCCAAACATCAAAGGATATAAGCCTTTTTTGCAGGGAATCCTTATTATCGGTTAGAATCTTTAATGCCTCGGTCACTTGATGCGAAACAACCATGCTCACTGCAGGAGAAATAATACCTGCCGTATCACACGTAGCTATGCCGAGCGGAATCGACTCCAGTAAACAAGACAAGCAAGGTGTTTCACCCGGCAGTATCGTATACGTTAATCCATAGCTGCCGACACATGCCCCGTATATCCACGGGATATTATACTTTTGAGCCACATCGTTGATAAGAAAACGCGTTTCGAAATTATCTGTAGCATCAATTAGCAAGTCTACATCATGAACAAGCTGCTCTAGCTCTAAAGCTGTTACATCTTGTATGTGAGCAATAACCTCAATTTCTTTATTGATCGCATGTAATCGCTTTTGGGCAGCAATTGCCTTAGGCAGATGTTCCTCTACATCTTGTTCAGCGTACAACTGCTGCCTTTGCAAATTGCTCCAATCGACATAATCACGGTCTATAATCGTAATCCGGCCAACGCCGGCACGGGTGAGCATTTCGGCGCTTCCGCTGCCTAGCGCGCCCGCACCGATGATCAAAACATGCTTCTGTTGTAACCTTTCCTGGCCTTGCACACCAATTGGCGAAAACAATATTTGACGGGAATACCGACTATTCAAGAACGCTCATTCCTTCAATCGGACTGCTTGCTGTTGCATATCGCTTACGCGCAATGCGACCTGCTTCGTAGCCAAGTCGACCAGCCTCAATAGCAAGCTTCATCGCCTCAGCCATCTTTACTGGATCCTTAGCACCGGAAACTGCAGTGTTTAACAATACACCGTCCGCCCCTAATTCCATTGCCAGTGCAGCATCAGCTGGTCCGCCAATTCCCGCATCCACAATGACAGGTACCGTTGCCTGTTCAATGATAAAGCTTAAATTAAGCGGATTTACGATCCCAAGACCGGAACCGATCGGTGAAGCACCTGGCATAATCGCATGTACGCCTAGCTCCTGAAGCTTTCTAGCTAGCACCACATCATCCGATGTATACGGAAGCACTGTGAATCCTTCCTTCAGCAGCTCTTCACTTGCCTTTAATGTCTCAACTGGATCCGGAAGAAGTGTTTTCCAGTCCCCGATTACCTCAACCTTTACCATATCACAAAGACCAGAGGCTTTTGCGAGTTTAGCAATTCGGACTGCCTCTTCTGCTGTTTTTGCGCCAGCTGTATTAGGCAGAAGCGTGTATTTTGTAACATCAATTTTCTCTAATAAATTTGGCTGGCTTGCATCAAAGATATCCATGCGTCGCACTGCAAAGGTTAAAATTTCTGCTTCTGATACTTCAATTGCTTGTCGTTGCACATCATAATCGCTAAATTTTCCTGTACCTAATAATAAACGTGATTGAAATGAAAATGATCCAATTTTTAACATACTCATCCGCCTCCTACAAAAGTTACAATTTCAATTTGATCTCCATCAAATACTGATGCACCCTGGTGCATCGACTTCTCTAAAATCTCATTATTCTTCTCAACAACCACAATTTTGCCTTCCAGCCCTAAATGGGACAGCAATTGCTCTACGGTGGAAACTGATTCTGGTACATCTACTTTCCGCCCATTAATTTGTAAAATCAAACAAATTCCTCCTTACTTAAAAGAGTTTCCAGCAAGCTTTGCACATGCTTTCCTTCTATTAGGTCAGCCATATACTCACCGGTGATCGGGCTCAGCAAAATTCCATTGCGATAATGCCCTGCGCATGCATATAAGCCTGCTACCTCCGGATGTTCCCCCATATAAGGCATACCGTGGTTTGATTGCGGACGCAGGCCGGCCCATGCAGTATCCCACTCAGCTTGCTGCAGAGCTGGTACAAGACGAAACGCGCGCTCCATCAAGTAAGCGATGCTCTTGGCACATACCGTTTTGTTGTATGTATGCTGTTTAACAGTGGCACCAATCAAATACTGTCCGCCGCGCTTTGGTACAACATAAAATCCATCTTGAAAAATCGGCGCCTTTAGCAGAGGCTTATAGCTCTTGACGGAAACCATCTCTCCCATAATCGGATATGTTCCCCATGTAGAGTGAAAATTCTGTAAAAACTTTGTGCTCCATGCCCCAGACGCAACAATAACCTTGCTGCATGAAAAGGTTCCTTCCGTTGTCACAACACCCGTTACACGATCTTGCTCCTGCAAAATCTCAATAACCTCTGTTCCCTCGTAAATTGCTGTACCTGACAGAGCTGCAGAATGTGCCAAAGCACGCGTTAACTCAGGAGCAATAACATGCCCATCCTTCGGACAATACAGGGCGCTTATAATATGAAGCGCAAGCTCTGGCTCTTGTTCACGTAGCTGTTCACCGCTTAACAAATGCGTCTCTTCACCTGTTTGCAGCTGCCATTTCATAATGTGTTCCAAGCGCTTTGCTTCCTCTTCATTTTCGGCAATCCGATAAATGCCCTTCTCTTCATATGCAATATCAATGCCTGTTTTCTCGCGCAGTCGCGCTGCTAGCTTTGGAAATAAAGCGCGGCTTTTTCTGGCGAGCTCAAACAATGGATCGTACTCGTTCCATTCTGCTTGTACACCAAGAAGTCCAGCTGCTGCTTTAGATGCCTCGCCAGAAATCGTCCCTTTCTCAAACACCGCTACACTATGTCCTCTCTCAGAAAGAGAGTGCGCAACGGAGCAGCCGATTACTCCACCACCAATAATAATAACATCATATCCTTTGCTCATTGCCCTTCTCCCCACCTTTGAATCTGTTTTTCATACTCCTTTACTGCCTCTAAAGGATGGTTTGCATCCCAAATACTTGACATTACCGCAACCCCACTCGCGCCGGTGCCAAATACTGCTTTGACACGAGTTGGTATAATCCCGCCGATTGCCGTTACAGGAATTGTAAGCGTTGTTGCAATCTCTTGCAGCTCTTCCAATCCTCTTGGAGGAACCCCAGCTTTAGAACGCGTTGCAAATATATGACCGTATAATGCAGAATCTGCCCCCTCCTGCTGCTTACACAAAGCTTCCTCTAAAGAATGAACAGAACACCCTACATGAAGCTGCGGAAAACGATCCTTTATAATCCGAACATCAGCGCTTGTATAGCCTAACTGTACACGGTTCACACCCGTCAATAAAGCAATATCTATTCGATCGTTTATCACAAGCTTAGAGGGGAGGATGCCGCTTTGAATAAGAAGCATCACTCCCTCATATAATTCTTTCGTAGTTTTATTACGTTCGCGAATATGGATATAATCCACGTAGTCCACAATCTCTGCTGCAATAGTAGCCATTTGTGAAAATGATAGCTTTCCATTTGAAATGACGTGAAGCTCCCGTTTCATCTGCTGCTAACCTCTACTTTAACAAATTTTCATATAATTCTTCTGGAGCAACTTCCTTCTGTGCCATTCCCTTTTCCTTCAGCCACTTGCTTTGCTCTTCCCATGATTTTGAGGTTTGTGATAAAAACGGCTCATCCTTTGCTTCCATTTTGTCTAACAAAATACCCATACTTTCTTTTTCCACTGCAGGAATAAGCGGGGAGCTTGCTTTTTCTTCATGCTTTAATAAAATGTTCAAAGCCTCGTCTGGATTTTTCTTCATAAATTCATATCCTTTTTGTGCACCGCGAAGAAAAGCCTGCAATGTTGCTTTGTCCGTCTTAATCGTTTTCTCTCCTGCTACAAATACAAGCTCATAGTAATTTGGGACACCGTAATCGGCAGGGTTGAAATAAGCTGGCTCATAACCTTTATCTCGCAGCACCGGAACCTCATGATTGATATAAGCACCTGTTACCGCGTCTGTTTTCTTTGTAATTAGAGCTGGAACAAGATCGAACCCAACATCAACAATGTTTACTTTATTTGGATCCCCACCGTCTGCTTTCACCATTGATTTTACATATTCCTTACTAAGCTCCGTACCTGGAAAACCAACTGTCTTTCCTTCCAAGTCCTTCGGAGACGCAATACCTGAATCCTTCAAGGAAACAACACGATTTAAAGGGGAACGCACAACCGCCCCAATGGATTTCACTGGAATCCCTTCATTCGCCTTTGCAATAATAACATCTGGTTGATAGTAAAGACCTACTGTCACTTTTCCAGCAGCGGCCAATGTAAGTGGATCTGTTGGATTAGATGGAAATTGTACTTTTACATTAATGCCCTCTTCCTTGAAATATCCTTTTTCGATCGCTGCATAAATGAAGCTATGCACCGCGTTTGGGTACCAATCAAGCATGAGTGTTACTTCTTTTGTTTCTTTCTTTCCCGTTTTTTCAGCGTTTTCTGTTCCTTTTGAACAGCCTGCCATTGCTGTTACAAACAAGGCAGCAACGAGTAAACGAATAAACCACTTCATAAGTCTTTCCTCCAGCTGATGAATTTCTTTTCTAGTAGCGATACAATAACTACAAATAAAATTGCTAATAAAGATAACAGAAAAATAGGAGCGAATACGCCAGCCCCGTCTAGCTGCGTCATCATTCTTTTACTAAAGTAACCAAGTCCTGCCTGTGCTCCAAGCCATTCTCCAATCGCCGCTCCAATTACGCTCATCGGCACTGCGACCTTAAGCGCTGAAAAAAAGTATGGCAGCGATGCGGGGATGCGCAGTTTTAGGAAAATATCCCGTTTGCTTGCCCCATATGTGAATAGCAGCTCTTCCCATTCTTTCTTCGTAGATCGAAAGCCATCGTACGTATTTACCGCAATTGGAAAAAAGGTAATTAAAACTGTGACAACAACCTTACTCCAGATGGAATAGCCGAACCAAAGCACAAATAACGGTGCCAGAGCAGTAGTCGGAATCGTTTGCGATGCAACGAGCAGCGGATAAAATGCCTTCTCAGCAAATGAACTGACACTCATCATAATAGCAAGTCCCACCCCGAGCACGATAGAAATTACAAGACCGATTAAAACGACAAGAAGCGTAGCTGGAAGATGAACTGTAAATAAAATGTCCCGCAAATCCCATATTTTCTGCACAATCGCACTTGGAGATGGCAAGATATACATTTCATTTACAATCCGTGCCCCAACTTCCCAGCCAGTTAGAAGGATAATAGCAACGATAAGGGCCGGTAAGTAAGAAAACTGTTTCATACCGGCACCTTCCCTTTTAACATGCCAATAAGCTCGTCTTTGAGTTCCAGCAGTTCAGGTCTTGCCAAATCACGGCGTGTTCTCTCTTTTCCAAGAGGAACAGGCAACTCGGTAAGGAAGCAAATAGGCTGCTCTGTCACAACAAGCACGCGATTAGACAAAAACAAAGCTTCCTCTACGTCATGGGTAATAAACACGATGGTTTTCTCCCATTTCCTCCATTGATCATATAGCCATTCCTGCATATTTACCTTTGTAATTGCATCAAGCGCACTGAACGGTTCATCCAGCAGAAGCACATCCGCCCCGGTTAAGAAAGTGCGCAAAAAGGACACACGCTGACGCATTCCTCCAGACAAGTCCTTTGGACGCTTCCTCTCATAGCCACCTAGTCCGAAAATAGGAAGATACTCTCGCACCTTTGCATATGCTTCTCTTCGCTTCATTCCACGGCACTCTAACGGGAGAGCAGCATTTTCTTCAATTGTCCGCCACGGCAGCAGCAAATCCTGCTGCGGCATATAACCAACGGCCCCGTCTCTCGGCTGGATGCTTTCCCCATTTATCATGACCTTCCCTTGCTGTACTTTCTCAAGTCCGGTAACAAGGCGTAAAATAGTACTTTTCCCAGAGCCGCTCGGCCCAACTAAACTGACAAATTCTCCTTTTTGAATCGTAAGATCCAACTCTTCCAAAACATTTTTCCCATCCTCCGGATAAGAGAACGAAACGTTATGAAATTGTAGAACACTGCTCATCGAAACTCCACGTCTCCTTGCGGTAAGCCATATCCCAGAATAAATATTCAAAACGGCTTGTTGTCATAAAAATCTCTTCTAGATGTGCCAATTCCTTCTCTGACTTTCCTTCCGCCAGTTCATTCATTAACTCAATAACCCATATGCAAAGTTCCGCATACTCCTCTGAGCTATAGCCTCGAATCCATTCTCCATAAAACTCATGCTCGCTCGCACCCGGAACATTATTGAGACGTTTTCCAATCTCCCAATAGCTCCACATGCACGGTAAAAGGGAAGCCACAAGCTCAGCCAGCGTCCCGCTTTGTGATACGGACAGCATGTAGTTCGTATAAGCAAGATTCATGGATGCTGGCTTTGCTTGTTCCATTTCCTCTATCGAAATCCCAAGACGCTTTGCATATTCCTTATGGATGTTCATCTCACCGTTTAATATGCCATCAATTTGCCGAGCGAATTTGCTCATTACTTGCAAATCTTTTGCTTTCACAACACCTAGAGCATATACCTTTGCATATTCGATTAGGTACAAATAGTCTTGTATAATATAAAATTGAAACTTATCTAATTCCAGCTCTCCATTTCCAATCCCCTTTACAAATGGATGCTGATGACTTTTCTCCCAAATAGGCTGTACATTTTGAAATAATCTATCACAAAATTTCACTCTTGTTCCTCCTTCAGATGCCGAATTGAAACTTAATAAGGAAAACTCGTCGATTGGCGAGCCCTGCTTTTGGGCGAAGACAGAGGCGTAGTTGCATTATACTTTATTCCTAAAATTTCTCACTACGTCGAATTGTCTTCTAACTGGAAATTTATACTTTCCTACAGTGTAAAAAAACCGCTTCTACCAAGAAGCGGCCACATACAATCATTTAGAATGGTTGCTGCTTGCCACTTCCTTACGCTGGAATTATCCAGGTCAAGTAATAAGGGTTAAGGTTCCCCTTTCTCAGCGTCGCTAGCACCCCCAGTGGAAATATAACATATATCAAAAAGCCCGATTTCCAGCTAAGGGGAAATCGGGCTAATACGTTCATCATCCGTTTTCGCTTTCCTACGCTGGAATTATCCAGATCAGGTAAAAGGGTAAAAGACTATCGGTCTTACTCTCAGCCGGCCATACCAGCTCCCCTAGCACAATTTATTATTAACAGTGTTAAGTATATCACTGGGTTACACAATGCAGCAAGAGGTTTACCAGAAATTTTAAAAATGCAGAACCTAAATACTCCTCTATTTTGTAAAAAAAATATCCAAACTTACCTTTTTTTCTTTACTATACAAAAATATGGAAAAACATTGGGAATTTATGCTTTCTTAAGAGGCAAAATAGACCGCTGCCATAATGCTCAGTTCTACTGAGTGTATGGTAGCGGTCCATTATATAAGATAACCCAAACAGATACTTCTACTATTCGAGCTACCTCATATTTTTCTTATTCATGATGCTCTGAAATTTCACCCAATGCGTAGCCAGCTTGATCATCTGCATATTTTTCAATCGCTAAATCTCCGAGTGAGAGCATCCCTACTAACTGCCCATTCTCTACAACTGGAAGACGGCGAATTTGATGGCGGGCCATTAATTCGCTCGCCTTTTCAACTGGATCTGACGGAGATACACTAACAATGTCCGTTGTCATTACCTCTGTAATCTTGTTAGAACCAGGGTTCTTATCGGCAATGCCGCGAACTACTAGATCACGGTCAGTAACAATCCCGACTAAGCGATTGTTTTCTACAATTGGGATAATCCCAATATCCTCTTGCTTCATTTTTAAAGCTGCCTCATACACATTATCCACTGGAGTACAGCATGAAAGATCTGTACTCATTAACTCTCTTACTGTTGTCATCGCAATCCCTCCTTGCAACCATTATTGTAACCAACTTCACTGCCTTCATGTATTTATCGAGCAGGAAGAAGGTGGAGGATGCTTCCAGATTTCTCAGTAAGAGACGTTGTATGATACGTCCCCTTCACCCAGTCCTTCATTTGATCATGATACCACTCACTCTGAATATGACCAGACTGACCAGGAGCAACAATATGATAGCCTGTTGTTATATCGTGTAGATCTATCGCAAAATACGACGATACTCCACGATCAGCAAGACCTTCGGCATTAAAGCTGATGGATTGCACCGTATCGCCGCTTCCTCCAATAGGAATAGGCGTTTCCGGATTAAATAAATAGTTGTAAGGCTCTATATAGGACAATGGGTGGGTAAAAACAAGCCGGTGAAAATCACCCCATCGCCAATCTTTTACACTTGCCCCTTGGCTCTCCACAATACTTTGTACCGCCCCAGCTAAGGATTTCTTTAGTACCTTATCCAAGCCGCCTTGTTCTTGTATCCATGGTCCAGGCTGACCATTATGTGCTTCTCGAAGCAGTTGATCAATAACTTGTTCCTTTCCCTCAAACAATCTCTGCATATCCTCTGAAATATCCTTTTTAAATAAAACATCTCCAATCTCTTGCATCCACGTATGGAATAAAAGTGGCGCCGCTAAGTTTCGGTCATCTGTAAAGTCCCACTTTTTCAAAAGAGAAATTGCTTCCTGCTCTTGCTTTGTTAGTTCATCCTCTTTTATATGCTGCAGCAAAATAGGAACAAGTGAGCGTGCCTTAAGATTCAATTGGTCCATCTGCAGCTTTTTCATGTCCTCAACTGTAATGGCATTTTTTTGTTGCAGCACTTCCTGAATACGAGAAGATTGGTAGGATTGTATTCCTGTGCTGTCTATATGATATGGGTAAGATTGGTCAGCCATCTGATTAGTGGCAGCTGTAATAAATCCTTCTTGTGGATTCACAATAGTTGGAAGCTCCTCCCAAGGAATATAACCAGTCCATTCATATTCATCATTCCACCCAGGCACAGGCAAGAGACTATCCCCTTTTTTTCGAATCGGAATTTTGCCATTCATTCGATACGCAATGGTCCCATCCTTTGCAGCGAATACAAAATTTTGTGCTGGCGCCTGGAAATATGTAAGTGCTTCCTTGAAGGAGTTCCAATCCCTTGCACTATTTATACGAATGATTGCTTCAAGCTCTGTAGATGGCTCAGATGCTGTCCATTTGAGAGCCAATGCAGTTTCCGTATTCTCACTTCCTGAAATAATTGGTCCATGTCTTGTAATGACTGTTTTCGAATCCACTGCCGGTTTATCCTTTACACGGATCGCATCCGTAATAACCTGTGCCTTCTCCCACGTATCGTTATGTAAAAATTCATATGGATTATTTGGATTTCGCTTTTCTATATATAAATCCTGATCATCAGCATCGGCATTCGTAATTCCCCATGCAATAAACTCATTATGGCCGACAACAATGCCTGGTATGCCTGCCATTACTTCTCCGCTTACATTTAGCTCGGGAGACTGCAAATGTGTTTCATACCAAGGGGACGGAGTTGAAAGAGACGCTGATAAACTGTTAGCTAAAATCGGTTTTCCGGACTTTGTCTTACTTCCGCTGACAACCCAATTGCTTCCATTTAGTTCATTCAACACTACTTTCTCTGGAAGCAGCTTTGATAAATCTAAATGTGATTGTTTGACTGCACCTATAATTTCAGATGCGTCCGTTGGGGATGCTGGAAACAAGTCAAGTGCCTTTTCTTCTGATACAGTATTTAATAAATATTGGCGAAATGCCAGACTCTTCCAATGCCCTCCTAAATCAAAGGCCATTGATTTTCCAATTGTTAAAGAATCGACTGGTGTCCATGGCATTGCTTCATAACCAAGCAATGTAAATTCAAGCGGCCATTTATTTGCCTTTCGCACCTCATCTATGTATAAATTCACACCATCCGCATACCACTTTAACGCCTGCTTCGCTTCATTTGAATATAGATTATAGGATGCTTCAGCCGCTCTTCGCAAACCAAGTGCTAAAAAAAAATGGTCTTGTTCTATTGTTTTTTCACCCATTACTTCACTTAATTCACCAGATGCCTGCCGGCGGCTCAAATCCATTTGAAATAATCTATCCTGTGCTGTTACATACCCTTGTGACACATATAAATCGTGCAAGTTTTTCGCTTCAATATGCGGTACTCCTTGTTGATCTCGTGTGACCGTTACCGAATCCTGCAATCCCCTTAAAGAGATTTTCCCCTTAATAACGGGCGAGCTTCTTTTTATGTATAATGTTCCACCTGCATAAGCAACTGTAAGGAGCAATAGAATAGAGACCATGAATATAGTGAGAAATCGAACCCATTTTCTTTTTATTGGCTGCTGCTGCGTGACTGTATCTTGCATGCTTCCCACACACTCCTTTATGAGATTGGAAAAGCTTTATTGAGTAATAAGCTTGAAATACATTACCTAATTTATCCTTATTAACTCAACTTTCCCTAGTACTTCTTCTCCATCCCTCTGAACCTCCAACCTGGCTGTCCATACCAATTCCATTATATGTATCTGTCTCAAAGAAAATCTTATATAAAATATTCTTTTTTTTCCTTTATTTCTCCTTTTCCAAATAAAGGAAAATAACCTCTATCTTCGCCCTGCCCCCCGGCGAAGACAGAGGCGTAGTTACACTTATACTTTGTTCCTAAAATTTCTCACTACGTCGAATTGTCTTTCTGCTAGAAATTTATGCTTCTTAAAATGCAAAAAAATCCAGCAATATTTGCTGGATTTTTTAATGACCCGTACGGGATTCGAACCCGTGTTACCGCCGTGAAAGGGCGGTGTCTTAACCGCTTGACCAACGGGCCGTATGGCTCCGCAAGTAGGATTCGAACCTACGACCTATCGGTTAACAGCCGATTGCTCTACCGCTGAGCTATTGCGGAATAATCAAAATATAAACTTATTCAAAATATATGATGGGCCTAAATGGACTCGAACCATCGACCTCACGCTTATCAGGCGTGCGCTCTAACCAGCTGAGCTATAGGCCCATTTTGGCAGGGGCAGTAGGAATCGAACCCACACTGGAGGTTTTGGAGACCTCAGTTCTACCTTTAAACTATGCCCCTAAGAGTATGCCGGCTAGAGGACTTGAACCCCCAACCTACTGATTACAAGTCAGTTGCTCTACCAATTGAGCTAAGCCGGCATCATAGATTTTTGCTCGTAAACAAATAAAAGTGGCTCGGGACGGAATCGAACCGCCGACACGAGGATTTTCAGTCCTCTGCTCTACCGACTGAGCTACCGAGCCATC
>NZ_JASATP010000065.1:0-28236 GCF_038440375.1 Bacillus sp. OTU530 | reverse complement strand
TATTAACATCACCGAATTTAGATGTCAACATTTTTTAATGATGTCCGCTTTATATTTTTTCATATCAGCGACGTTTATTAATATACCATTGGCTTTAATGAAATACAATACCTTTTTTATTATTTTTACATCATAAAGTGAACTTCTCTTCCTTTCCCCATATAAATTAAAATACAAACACTTTTGGCATACTACCTATTAGGATAGAGGGGGGAAAAAAAATGGATTATGCTGATGCTCTTCTAAAGCTTGGACTTTCGGCTTTTCTCGGCTTTATTATCGGATTGGAGCGGGAGTTAAGAAGAAAGCCCCTCGGCTTAAAAACATGTCTTGTAATTTCAATCATTAGTTGTCTCCTTACAATGGTTTCTATTCAAGCATCCTATCAACTGCCCAGTCCTGACCACATTCGAATGGATCCGTTGCGCCTCGCAGCACAAATTATTTCCGGCATCGGCTTTTTAGGAGGAGGCGTAATTCTCCGAAGAGAGAATGACAGTATTGCCGGCCTTACAACAGCGGCAATGATTTGGGGCGCGGCCGGTATTGGCATTACAGTTGGTGCAGGTTTTTATATCGAATCTATTGCTGGAATGCTGTTTCTTATTATAAGTGTGGAATTCATTCCTTTAATGATGAACACATTCGGACCTCGACCGCTTCGTCAACGTGAAATTGGTCTAAAAGTAATAGTGAACGATTTGCAAAACGTCCCAACAGTTATGGAAGAAATTCAAGGTATGGGTATTAAAGTAAACAATATGAAGCTAAAAGCACTGGACACAGGGGAGCATTTTCTACAATTAAAGCTGTCAGTTGACCAAAAACTCCATACGCCAGACCTTTATTTCGCTATCCAAAACATTACAAATGTGCGTGGCACGGAGGTTGAGAGCCTCTAAACCTGCCTCTTCGAGTTGGCTTCCAGCTAGAAATTTATACTTTCTTACATTGTAGCGTATCCGGCTTCTCAATTCTTAGGAGGGAACAACTTTTGAGTTCAAATGATTCAATTGTACAAACATCTCGATTGTCCATTCTTTGGCGCCTAGTTGTTATTATGGGTAGTCTGATTTTATCATTCGGTATTATCGCTCATTTCCTGGAGCCCCAAACCTTCCACACCTTCTTTGACGGAGTTTGGTGGGCTATTGTAACAACCTTTACCATAGGCTATGGAGACTTTGTTCCCCAAACATATGCAGGGCGCACAGTTGCTATCATTTTAATTTTGCTCGGAACAGCATTTGGTTCCTACTACATGGTATCATTTGCAACAGAAATGCTGAGCAGACAATATCTGAGACAAAAAGGGAAGTCTACTGTCTCATTTCAAAACCACATTATCATCGTAGGCTGGAACGAACGTGTAAAGCAGCTTTTACAGCAATTCGAAACACTTTACCCTAAAACACATCTTGTACTCATTGATGAAACATTACCTATATTGCCAAAAAAATTTGCCCATTTATTTTTTGTGAAAGGATGTCCCTATCACGATGACACCTTAAAACGAGCAAATATCATAGGTGCCCGAACGATTGTAATTACTGCCGACCAGGAAAAGGATGAGAGCAGCGCTGATACTCTGTCCGTGTTAACGATCCTCGCAGCAAAAGGATTGAATCCGTCTCTGTATTGTATCGTTGAAATATTGACAGCGCAGCAGGTAGATAATGCAAATCGCGCAGGAGCAAATGAAGTCTTGCAAACAAATAAGCTAATAGGTCATATTCTGACCTCTTCGCTCTTATTCCCAAGCGTCTCGCAAACATTCATTTCCTTCTGCAACCATTCGTCAGAAGCAGGCATTCGTCTCATTCCCCATAATAGCGAAGCAGAGGAGACGTTTCGATCCTGCAGCATACGTTCCCTAGAAAAAGATATTCTGCTGCTCGGAGTGAAACGGGACGGCAAGGATTATATTAATCCTCTCCATCCCTTTCCACTTTACCCAGATGATCTGTTGATTGTACTCATGAGGTAAGAATCTTTTCCTCTGCCTCTCTCACAAGGGCCTCCCCAGTATCTACATATTTTTGATCAACTGGACCGTCTGGATTTTTCGGTTCAGAAAACTGATCGAGTGATGTTAACGCTGAGGTAAAGGTGTTCACACGATCGTCAAGTTCTTCCTCATACACATGAGATAGCAAATAAGGAGTACCAATTCTGACAACCACCCCTCTGGCATCAAGCTCACCATTTACAGCCTCAAATGGAATACGTAAAAATTGATAGCCGTTGTTATCCGCAAGCTTATAATCAAAAGAACCTCTTTCGTACTCCCAGCCGCCGCCTATTACATAGCCGAGCGGCTTTAAAAGCTGCTCAAGCTTGTATAACTGAAATACTTGTCCTTCCAGTTTAGATGAAATAGGGATCATATCCTTCTTCCTTTCCATAACATATTCTGCATATAGCTTGCCCAAACACGCTCTCTTCCATTTACAACCAATGAATTAAGAAAAGCGGACAAGGCCCGCCTTTTATGGCAGCGTAGGTTCAGCCCGGAGTCTGCCATTTTGGGCCTTGGGAGCTAGACATCACTCCGAAAAGTTATACTTTCTTATCTTGCAAAAGAAAACTCGCTGATTGGCGAGCCGCTATGCGAAGACAGGAGCGTAGTTGCACTTATACTACACCCCTAAAATTTCCAAATACGCCGAATCCACTTCCAGCTGGAAATTTATACGTTCCTACAGCGTAAAAAATAAAAAGGACCTTAGCAAAAGCTAAAGTCCTTTTCAGTCTTATTTCAAACGTTGTTCTAATTGCGCTTTTAATTCTTCAAATCCAGGTTTGCCAAGAAGCGCAAACATATTCTTCTTATATGCTTCTACTCCTGGTTGATCAAATGGATTTACTCCTAGAAGATAACCGCTCATTGCGCAAGCTTTTTCAAAGAAGTAAACAAGGTAACCAAATGTATACTCGTCCAATGTAGGAATGTTTACAATTAGGTTTGGCACGCCGCCATCTGTATGAGCAAGCAAAGTGCCTTCAAATGCCTTTTTATTGACGAAGTCTACTGTTCTTCCTGCTAAATAGTTTAGACCGTCTAGATCAGTTTCTTCCGCTTCAATTTCCAACTCATAGCGAGGCTTCTCAACATTTAATACCGTTTCAAATAGATCACGGCGTCCCTCTTGAACATATTGTCCTAAAGAGTGCAAATCTGTTGAGAAGTTTGCAGATGATGGATAGATTCCTTTTTGGTCTTTTCCTTCACTCTCACCAAACAGCTGCTTCCACCATTCCGCGAAGTATTGTAATGCTGGCTCATAGTTAATGAGCATTTCAATCGTTTTTCCCTTATTATATAACGCATTGCGCACAACCGCATATTGATAAGCTGGGTTTGCCTCCAATTCGGATGTCCCGAAATCTTCATAGCCTTGTGCTGCGCCCTTCATCATCTCTTCAATATTTAAACCGCTTACCGCAATTGGAAGCAATCCAACAGCTGTTAATACAGAGTAGCGTCCACCTACGTCATCAGGGATTACGAATGTTTCATAGCCCTCTTCGTCTGCGAAAGTTTTTAACGCACCGCGTGCTTTATCTGTTGTTGCAAAAATACGTGTGCGCGCTTCTTCTTTTCCATATTTTTCTTCCAATAATTTACGGAAGATACGGAAAGCAAGAGCAGGCTCTGTTGTTGTACCAGATTTAGAAATTACGTTAATGGAGAAGTCTTTTCCCTCTAGTACATCCATTAAATCCTTCATGTATGTAGAGCTGATATTTTGACCCACAAATATAACCTGTGGTGTACGACGCTGTTCCTTCGTTAACGTACCGTAGAAGGAATGGCTCAATGCTTCAATTGCAGCACGAGCTCCTAGGTACGAACCGCCAATACCGATGACAAGCAAAATATCAGAGTCAGATTTAATTTTCTCAGCTGATTTTTGAATACGTGCAAATTCTTCCTTGTCATACGCAACAGGAAGCTCGATCCAGCCTAAAAAGTCATTTCCAGTTCCTGTTTTTTCATGAAGCGCATGGTGTGATACCTTTACTGCATCGCGTAAGTATGTAATTTCATGCTCACCGAAGAACGATAATGCTTTGGAATAATCAAATTTCACGTGTGTCATATTTCTCCCTCCAAATGTAAAAATTACGTGCCTCTTTCACTTTAACTAAACAGCGCTTGTAAATCAAGCAGACCTTTAGGTGTAAGCGTATCCAAAATAAAAGTATCCAGAAAATTCGCCAATTGGCGAGGATAGGGGTCCCAGTTACACTTTTTCCGAAAATCTCCTTCCGCATCGAATTAGCTTTCAGCTGAAAATTTATACTTTTTTACAGTGCAAAAAAGGCAGTCTTAGCTGCCTTTTTGCATTTATAGAGATGTGCGATAAATTTCCATGACATCTTCCTTCGTTAATTTCTTAAAGTTTCCGAACGATCCATTTATGACTGTTTTGTCCGCCATAAGCTCAATATGTTCATCGCCAATTTTGTAATCCGCAAGACGCGCAGGAGCACCAATTGATGTCCAGAAGCTGCGTAGCGCTTCAATACCTTCAAGCGCAACTTCGCGATCAGATTTTCCTTCTGTTTGTATATCAAATACACCTACAGCAAATTGCTTAAAGCGTAATACATTTTCATCAAGCACATGCTTCATCCAATTCGGGAATAATATTGCAAGACCTCCGCCATGCGGAATATCGTATACGGCCGAAACAGCATGCTCAATATTATGAGTCGCCCAATCACCACGTACACCCATTTGCAGTATTCCATTTAACGCCATTGTTCCGCAGTACAGAATTGTTTCACGAAGCTCGTAATTTTCCAAATCGTTTACCAATTTCGGAGCTGTTTTAATTACCGTTTTTAGCAAGGATTCACAGTAACGATCCTGAAGAAGGGTATTGGTTCCCTGATGGAAATATTGTTCGATAACATGCGACATAATATCGACCATACCATAAACCGTTTGATCCTGCGGCACAGTGAATGTATATACAGGATCCAAAATAGAAAACTGCGGAAAGGTAAATGGACTGCCCCATCCATATTTTTCATTCGTCTCCCAGTTGGTAATAACAGAGCCTGAATTCATTTCAGATCCTGTCGCTGCAAGTGTCAACACCGTACCAAAGGGGAGTGCTCCATTTGCTGCCACCTTGCGCGTAATAATATCCCATACATTCCCCTCATATTTCGCTCCTACTGCAATAGCCTTCGTGCAATCAATCACACTTCCGCCGCCAACAGCTAAGAGCACGTCAACATTATGCTCTTTACAGATATCTACACCTTTTTGAACAGTCGTTAAGCGAGGATTTGGCTCTACACCGCTCAATTCATGTACCTCTGCTCCAAGCTCGTTTAATATATCCATCACCTGATCATATAGACCGCTTCTCTTAATGCTTCCGCCGCCATATACAACCAATACCCTTTGACCATAGTTTGGTACCTCTACCTTTAGTTGTTCTAGCTGCCCCTTGCCGAAAATAAGCTTTGTTGGGTTATAAAACGTAAAATTCTGCATGTGTGTTCCTCCTTTTTAGTAAGATAACTTTCTCTTAAAGGGAATATCCGATTAATACTTATATGAAATAAAAATGGATAACTGAAAAGTTCCTGTTTATCGGTTCACCAAATAGATTCACCGTTTCTCCACGAGACAACACCCTAAAGCATTAAAATAAAGAAAACTCGCCGACTGGCGAGCCCTGCTCCTGGGCGAAGACAGAGGCGTAGTTGCACTTATAAATTTCCTGTTACGTTGAATTCGCTACAGACTAGAGATTTAGCCTTGCTTAAAGTGTACCAAAAAATATCTGTTTCCTAAAAAAATATGCATAAGGAGATTGTACGAAATACATTCTATAAAGGAAGCAATAAAACAAGGAGGAATTCTTATATGAGCACTTTACAACGTATTGCTTTAGTGTTAACGATAATCGGTGCATTAAACTGGGGACTCATCGGCTTCTTCCAATTTGATTTAGTAGCCGCTATTTTCGGCGGACAAGATGCAGCACTATCACGCATTGTATATGGTCTTGTAGGACTTTCTGGCCTCATCAACCTTGGCTTACTATTTAAACCTTCTGAAGAGCTCGGCACACGCCGAGAAGCCCGGGAAGTACGTTAAGTTAACCAGAAAATAAAAAAGAAGGCTATTTGCCTTCTTTTTTATTTTCTGGTTAACTCATCCTTTTCGAGAAGCATCGTCCCCGATCGCATAACAGACGGCGAAGGCTTGTCACTTTACCGCATTATGTTCTTGTGACTGCTCAATCCATTCTGTCAGCTTGTCACGCAGCGTATTAAAACCTGCGGCATCCGGCTTTGGAACGCACAGCACTGTCTGTCTCTTTGATAAAGATGACTCTTGAATCGCCTTGAGTGATAAGCTAATTTTTCCGCTTTCTTCATCTACAGACAGCACCTTAACTTGTACCTCATCTCCGACCTTTAAAAAATCATGAATGTCTTTTACGTATCCATTTGTAATTTCCGAGATGTGGACCAAGCCTTGTGTAGATTCATCCAAAGCAACAAACGCACCGTATCCTTGAATGCCTGTAACCTTTCCTTTCACAACTGTCCCGCGATGATATTTGTCCAGCATAGAAACACTCCTATAAATTTACCTTTTCTTCATATTAGTAAATTATACCACGTGCTCCTATTTCATTCAAAATTACGAAAAATTTTTCTATCATCACGTATAAATTGTAAAAATACGGATACAATACTAACACATGGCTTTCTAGTATTCCCCCCCTTTTTGGGACAAAACATTCATCGTTTTGTCTCTTTTTTTGTCTACAAAACGTTTGATGCGCTTAACTGCCTCCATCAATTGCTCCATAGAGGTCGCATACGAACAGCGAATATAACCGTTGCCGCTTTCTCCAAATACAGATCCCGGCACAACTGCAACCCTCTCCTCAAGCAATAGCTCCTCAGCAAATTGTTCCGATGTCATGCCTGTGGAACGAATAGACGGAAACGCATAAAATGCGCCTCCTGGCATATGACATGTTAAACCCATTTCATTAAATGATTTCACGATAAAATTTCTTCTCTGCTTGTAGCTTTTCCGCATCGCAATTACATCCCGGTCGCCTGCCCGCAGCGCCTCAATCGCCGCAAACTGCGCCATCGTCGGTGCACACATAAGCATGTATTGATGAATTTTCAGCATATGCTCAAGGAAAAAAACCGGAGCTGCCACCATTCCAAGGCGCCAGCCTGTCATTGCAAAGCCTTTAGAAAAACCGGAAATTAAAATGGTATGGTCGCGCATGCCCTCAATGCTGGCAAAGCTTGTATATGATTCGTCATACATCAGCTCTGCATAAATTTCATCAGACAATACAATCAGATTATAACGTTCTACAACATCAGCAATCGCTTCTAGCTCATCCTTATTTAATGAAGTACCTGTTGGATTGCTTGGTGAACAAAGAAGCATCGCTTTCGTATGCTCTGTAATAGCTGCCTCTAGCTCCTCCGGCTGCAGCTTAAATCCGTTTTCAGGACTCGTAGAAACAGAGATTGGAATTCCTCCCGCAAGCGTAACAAGCGGTGCATATGCAACAAAGCATGGCTCAATAACAAGCACCTCATCACCAGGATTGATAATGGTTCGTAATGCGATATCAATTGCTTCGCTTGCCCCCACTGTAATGAGGATTTCTGACGCATCATACGAAACATCGAATTTTCGTTTAAAATAACTAGATGCCTCCTGACGCAGCTCCAACAGTCCAGCATTTGCTGTATAAGCTGTATAGCCCTCCTCTAGAGAACGAATAGCTGCTTCGCGCACATTCCATGGTGTTACAAAATCTGGTTCCCCAACACCGAGTGAAATTACGCCTTCCATTCCTGACGCAAGATCAAAAAATTTGCGGATGCCAGATGGCTTCAGCGATGTTGCTATTTCAGACAAAGTGAACGTCTTCATGGCGTCACCATCATCCGCTTATCATTATTATCCCCTTGCTCATACACAATCCCATCATGCTTATACTTCTTCAAAATGAAATGCGTTGTTGTAGATAAAACAGAATCCAGCGTAGAAAGCTTTTGTGCCACAAAGCTAGCTACCTCTGACATTGTTTTCCCTTCTAAGACAATAGACAAATCATATGCGCCGGACATTAAATAAACAGATTTCACTTCTGGATATCGGTAAATTTTCTCTGCGATTTCATCAAAGCCAACATCACGCTTTGGCGTAACCTTCACATCAATCATCGCCGTCAAGCCTTCCTGCTCTGCTACCTTCGTCCAGTCAACAAGCGTCACATAATTGACGATTACTTTACTTTCTTCGAATTTCTTCATCATCGTCTGTACTTCTTCGACATCAATATCAAGCATTTTTGCCAATGTATCGACTGGCAGACGGCTATTCTTTTCTAGACATTCTAACAATTCCAGTTCTTTTTCAGTCATCGTCTTGAACTCCTTATCCATGTATTTTCACTAAAAGTATACAGGTTATCTAAACCTTTGAAAAATTCTCTTTTTTTAGTGAGAGGAAGATACGTTTGCAGCCGCAAGCATCTCTCTATATTATGCCACAATTATCGACTTCGAGGAGACGAAAATATAAAAGACTGTACGAGTTCCCTTAACAGTTCTATCTTTTCCCGAGCATAGAACATAACGGAATGGGGATGATAGATAAAGAAAACTCGTCGATTGGCAAGCCCTGCCTTTGGGCGAAGACAGAGGCGTAGTTGCACTTATACTGTATTCCTAAAATTTCCCGCTACGTCGAATTCACTTCTAGCTGGAAATTTATCCTTTCCTACAGTGTAAAGAAAACTCGTCGATTGGCAAGCCCTGCCTTTGGGCGAAGACAGAGACGTAGTTGCACTTGTGCTGTATTCCTAAAACTCCCGACTACGTCAAACTAGCTTCCAGCTAGAAATTGATATTTTCTTACAGTATAAAAAACTAATGGGGTGATAAAAGATGAAGCAACAGGGGCAGTTCCCTCTCCCTCCATTCTCTATCTACGGTATGACAGTCCATTACGAGCTATATAATTATGAGCCAAATTCAAACAAAACAACGTTCGTATTAATTCATGGCTTTTTATCCTCTACCTTCAGCTACCGTCGCCTGATTCCGCTGCTCGCACAGCACGGGGCCGTTGTCGCTCTCGACTTACCGCCGTTTGGAAAGAGTGACAAATCAAAAGATTTTACATATTCGTATCGAAATATGGCAAATATCGTTGTTTCTCTTGTTGAGCATTTACACCTTTCAAATATCATTCTTGTTGGACATTCTATGGGTGGACAAATTGCATTGTACATTAGCAAACAACGTCCTGATCTTGTGGATAAAACAGTACTCATTTGCAGCTCGGGATATTTACCAAAATCACACTTTTCTCTTGTCTACTCCTCGTACTTGCCATTTTTTTATTTGTACATTAAAAACTGGCTTGTGCGAAGCGGCGTACTGAAAAATTTGCTCAATGTTATTCATGATCGTTCACTGATTGATGACGAAATGATGCAAGGCTATGCTGCACCATTTTTTGATGAACGTATCTTCCATGCTTTAACACGCATGATTCGCGACCGGGAAGGAGACTTACCATCCTGTGAACTGCAGCAAATTGAAATACCATCTCTCCTTATTTGGGGAGAAGAAGATAAGGTCGTTCCTATCTCTGTAGGAAAACGCCTGCATAGTGATTTAAAAAATTCACGATTTATTTCCTATGAAAAAGCAGGCCATCTGCTTCCGGAAGAAAAGCCGCAGCATGTATATGAAAATATTGTGGAATTTGCCGGCATCTCCGAAGCACAATAAATAGCTCCCGTTTATGTTTCTGAATCCATTACGAGCAAATCACAAAAGAGGACAGCTTCGGCACGGAGAGGCACAGCTGCACTTATACTTTGCTCCTAAAATTTCCTGCGTCGAATGTGCTGCTGGCTGGAGATTTATACTCTTAAAGTGCAGTAAAAAGATGAGTCCACACAAGACTCATCTTTTTCATTCCCTATGACCAAACCGAGCTCTATCTGCAGCTTCCTGCATTTTTAATACTCAACAGTCTCTTTGCAAGCTGCTTGCATTTTTCTATCGCAACGACTTCTTCAAAGGACATAAAATAAACATGCTGAATTTTTCTGGAAATGTAGTCAGCATCATCAAATGAATCAGCAATTTGCACGACATCGACAGCTTCGGTTTCGTAAAAGTCAGAACCATAGCCAAACGGATCCCATTCCTTTACTATCTCAACCATCTGTGCGTACACGTTGTCCATAAATTTACTCCTTTTTTTTACAAGATTGACTTCTTTCTTTATTGTAACACATACGCTATGCTGAAAAAAAAGGTATCAACAAGGGAGGATGAACATTTGTGAAAGAATTTGATAAAACGATCCATCGACGCGGAACCAATTCTGTGAAATGGGATTTACATAAGGACGATGACTTGCTGCATTTATGGGTGGCAGATATGGATTTCGCTGCACCACAAGCGATTCAGGACGCTCTGCGGCAACGAGTAGAGCATGGGGTTTTCGGATATACATTTGGCAGCGAGGATTTATACCGCGCCATTATCCATTGGACAAAGGAACGTTATGCATGGAGTATCGAGAAAAGCTCCATTGTGCTTACACCTGGTGTCGTGCCTGCGTTAGGTGTCGCCGTTCAAGCCTTCACAGCTCCAAGTGACAAGGTACTTGTTCAATCCCCCGTATATACGCCATTTTTTGATATGGTGACGAAAAACGGACGAGAGGTAGTAATAAATCCCCTCATTATCCAAAATGGTCAATATGAAATGGATTGGGAAGACCTAGAGGCCAAATTCAAGCAAGGAATTCGCCTTATGATTTTGTGCAGTCCCCATAATCCTGTTGGACGTGTATGGACGAAGGAGGAGCTGCAGCGACTAGGTAAGCTGTGTATAGAGTATGATGTAATCATCGTATCAGATGACATTCATGCCGATATTATTTTCAGCGGACATGTTCATACACCGCTCGCTTCTCTGTCGGACGACCTTGCTTCACGTACTATTACCTGTATGGCTCCAAGTAAAACATTCAATATTGCCGGCTTACAAGCATCGGCTTCTATTATTCCAAACGAGGTGCTTCGAAAGCAATTTACAAAGATCTTACACCAACAAGGCTTCTACTCCTTGAATCTGTTCGCTTCAACAGCAATGGAGACAGCTTATACAAGCTGCGAGGAGTGGCTAGATAATCTACTAGTGTATTTAGAAGAAAATGCTCAGTTTGCATATAAATATATTCAAACTGAAATACCAGAGCTAAAACCATATCAACCTGAAGGAACATACTTGCTTTGGGTGGATTGTTCAAAGCTGGGACTATCAAAGGAAGCTCGTCTCAATCTTCTGCAAAAGAAGGGAAAAATCGTTGTCGAACCAGGCGAGAAATTCGGTCCCGGCGGCGAAGGATTTATCCGTCTCAATCTCGGTTGTCCAAGATCTATTTTGCAGGAAGCGTTGATTCGTTTGCGAGATGCAGTAAAGAACTCCACGCAAAATGTATAAAAGCAGTCCCACAGTACGTGGGACTGCTTTATTTTTTTGTGTCCGCTGATCTCTTCACAATCACTCCGCAGGCTAAACGCTTGCCAGACTTTCCTGTCGGCTGCGTCATGCCATCATCCGCATTTTCTGTAATAATAAGAGAGGCTCCATCTTTACGACGCAGCGTACTCTTCCCTTCCTTCAAAGATGCGTTCGGTGCCATAATTTCTGCTTTAATTTCTCCCTTATCATCCGCAATTAAATTTGGTAGATCACCGTTTTCCGCTCCATTCTGGTTCAGCAAACCATGCTCTTTTCCCCCAGGGTTAAAATGATTGCCCGAAGAAGAAAAATCAGGTGCCTTGCATACCCCTACTTCATGGATATGAAAGCCATGCGGACCAGGTTTAAAGCCTTTTGCTTCAATTTTAATCTGCAAGCCGCCCGGCTGGTCAGAAAGGGTTGCCTTCCCCACTTCGTCTCCAGATTCATTTTGCAGCTTCACTTCTACTTCCTTCGGCTCACCTTGATCACAGCCTGCAAGAAGAGCCAGCACAAAACACGCATCTAACAGTTTTCGTTGCATACAATCCCCCTCTACATTCATTCTTTCCTTATCTTCCCCCTCTCAGAATAAAACATACTAAAGAGAACTCGCCGATTGGCGAGCCCTGCCCTTGGGCGAAGACAGAGGCGTAGCCCTACTTATACTTTCTCACTACATCGAATTGTCTTCTAGCTAGAACTTTATATTTTCTTAAAATAAAAAAGCCCGCCTCAGAGGCAAGCCCACTTATTTTGATGCCGGTGTATCCGATACCGCATTGTCCATTTCCTTTAAATTCTGTTCCATCTGTTCAAATTGCTGCTGCTCTCTCTTGGAGACCTTTATAAACATTCTCCATGTAAAAACCGCACCAAAAAGAAACAACAAACACGTAACCGCCGCTGGAATATACTCAAGCTTGTTTTCTGGAAAATACAAAGGTAGCATGATCATTCCACTCCTTTACAGACGAGCATGGTTATTCTTTTTTACATTATATAGAATTACACTCAAAAAATATAGCAAGGACTTTTGACAGGCATCTTACAAATTCGGTACGATGGAAAAAAAGGAGGTTAAAAGATGGAGGACATACTCAAAATTGGTGATATTGTAACAGGTATATATAAAACAGGGAAATATATCGGGGAAATTACTGATATAAGACCACAGCACTATCTCGTTAAAGTATTGGCTGTTTTGAAACACCCAACACAAGGGGACTTGCATAGCGTCAAACAAGCAGATGTACCATTTTTTCATGAACGCCGTGCTTTGGCTTTTCGAGAGCAAACAAATATCCCGCAGCAAATGGTAAAACGATACGAAGATGAAATTCCAGATTACAAGGAGTCACTTCGCCAAGCTTTAGAGCGGCAAAAGAAAGATTTGCAGGAGGATGGTTCTCCTTGGGCAGAGCGTTCCCTTGAAAATCTAAGCAGCTTACAGCTTGACTACAAGCTATAACACATGCGTCAGTACATATAATATAAGCTCATACATTACTTCCAAGCTCACATGGCGAAGACAAACGCGTAATTGCACTTACACTGTATTCCTAAAAGTTCCTGATACGTCGAATTCACTTCGAGCTGAAAATTTATACTTTCTCAAAGTAAAACTAAAGACCAAATTACTACTAACAGTAATTTGGTCTTTAATTCGTACTCACCTTTTTCATTAATTTTGTAAAATCAACTAAGTCACCAATCTTCGTTGGAGCTGGCTTAAGCAAGTATTCTTTATCCTTTTCCACTAGCTTAAAAATACTGTACGTTGTCAGTGCATCATCTAACGCACGATGATGCTTACCCGTCCCTTTTTTCCCATATGATTCTATTGCCTTCCAAAGACCCGTTTGATTGCGGTCTCCAAAAAAACGTTTGTATTCCAGCGACAAGTCACGGTGCTTGCCCTTAAGAGGATAAGAAATATTTGCCAGCCCACAGTTTTGCTTTAATACCTTTACATCCATATTGCCCCATGTAACAACTGTACTTGGATATGTCGATTCGTAGTTCATCAACCGTTCAATTAGTTCAGAAAAGGAAATCCCACTATCAATAGCTTCCTGCCTAATATTCAAAAATTTTTTGCACCGTTCTGTCAAAATAGGAAACTTTTGCGGCTTTACATATGAGGAGAATGTGTCAATTACTTCATCATGAACAACCGCTACAATCCCAACCTCAATGATTTCCGGAACGAACCCGCCCGGCTGTCTCTTGTTTTCCGGCATCGTAAACTCAAAGTCTACAAATAAAAATTGCTGCTCATTCATGACATCCCTTCCTTACCTTTTCTTTCCGTCTCATGTACCTCCATTATAGCACGTATCCACTAAAAACGCGGCGCTTCTCTCTGCTGTTTCTCCATAATTTCTCATTGTGATGTATCTTATATATATGTAACAGCAAGACAAATATTTTCATAAAACAACGCTGACAAGACGAAAAACGAAAAAATTGTTCCATTTTTTGCAGAAAATACAGCATTCACTAAAGAATAGCTTGTCTTATCATTATTTTTGTATCGGATGCTACAAGGATTCAACATCTATCAGCCTAGCTTAAGGTATACAAAAGGAAGGAGCAATGCCCCTTCCTTTTCATTTAAAATCTTGGTTCGTTTTTCCGAATCAGGAAAAGATGAAGCGGGAAGAACAAGGAACCTGTTATAAGATGAATAACCGTAAATAAGACCGAATTTGTTGTATATCGCTCTAACAGCAAATACATAATCCAAATAGCAAGAATAAGAGAAACTATTGATGAAATGAAATTAACAATCGGAATGAAGTTTAAAATAAAACACGCAACGAAGACCCCCAGCACTTTCCAGCCGGTCTCTGGACGCAAGTAGTCTGGCATCTTTGACTCTACCAAATCTCCCCATGTTTTACAGTTCAAAATGGGGATGAACGCAAAATATGCATCTTCAAGACCTTGCTTTTTTGCCATCGTGTGCAACGCAAATGCCGATAATAAATAAGCAGCAATACCCCAAATGATCATAATAATAGTAAAAACGATTCCCCACGCAAGCATGTGCTCCACTAACACTTGATCTTCCATGTGCAGCCTCCCTTATGATGTTATTTTATGCTATGCACTGTTTATTCATATGCCATCCAAGGGTTGGACTATAACATGCCCTAGCCTGTATGATAACGAGAACAAGGATAAAAAGGAGATGTTTGTATGCATCCATATTCCAGAGCCTTACAAGCCTATTTCGAACGGTATCGAAACTTAGAAAAAGCGGAACCTATGGAACGTTATATGAGAAATCAATACCCGTTCCTCGGCATGCAAGCTCCGGAGCGGACACAGCTGCTTCGCGAGTTTCTCAAGGAGCATGGTATCCCCTCAAAGGAAGAACTCCCTAACATTGTACAAGACCTATGGAACTTACCTGAAAGGGAGTTTCAAATCGTCGCTCTCAACCTGTTAGAGAGGCAGCATAAAATTGTCGACGAAACCTTTCTCTCCCTTCTAGAGAGCATCATTACAACAAAATCATGGTGGGATACCGTTGACTATATCGCCCCGCGCTTAGTTGGTCTCGTTTTCGCCAGAAAGCCGCATCTCATTCAGGATTATATCCCTAAATGGATGGCATCAGGCAATATCTGGCTGCAGCGCACCTGCCTTTTATTTCAGCTGAAGTACAAGGACAAAATGGATACAAATTTGTTATTTTCCCTGATTCAAGAGCTCAGCCATTCAAAAGAGTTTTTTATCCAAAAAGCAATCGGCTGGGTATTGCGTGAATACGCAAAAACAAGCCCGCACACCGTTTTACAGTTTGTTTCTACACACACACTTGCTCCTCTAAGCAAAAGAGAAGCACTTAAGCATATTGAGCACACAATTGGGCATACTGAATAGGGTACATATCTCGTAAAGAAAACTCGCCGAGTGGCAAGCCGATAGGCGAAGACAGAGGCGTAGTTGCACTTATACTGTATTCCTAAAATTTCCGACTACGTCGAATACACTTCGAGCTGGAAATTTATATTTAAAGTGCAAAATCACATAAGCTGCAGCTAACCTGTATTGTGATTTTTTGCGTAACGTGTTAGAATATGGACAGTAATTTTCATATTGTAGCGATGACAGACAAATAAGTACTTGCACCGCAGCGATTCAGGGATAGTGAAAGCCTGAAAAACGCAAGGAAACGGCAGTCTCGAGCCATACTTGATAAAGTGGGCATGCATCCGCATGTCAACTAGGGTGGAACCGCGTGCATACAAGCTCGTCCCTAGGCATTACGCCTAAGGATGAGCTTTTTTATGTTTTTTAATTTAAGGAGGGTGTTAACTATGGCTTCAATGGAGCAAATCGTAAACTTAGCGAAGCATCGCGGCTTCGTATTTCCAGGCTCTGAAATTTACGGCGGCTTAGCAAATACTTGGGATTATGGTCCGCTTGGTGTTGAACTGAAAAACAACGTCAAAAAAGCTTGGTGGAAAAAATTCATTCAAGAATCTCCGTACAATGTCGGTCTTGATGCAGCAATCCTCATGAACCCGCAAACTTGGGTAGCATCTGGTCACGTAGGCAACTTCAACGATCCAATGATCGACTGCAAAAATTGTAAAGCGCGTCATCGTGCTGACAAGCTGATTGAAAATGCGTTAGAGGCAAAAGGCATTGAAATGATTGTTGATGGTCTTTCTTTCGACCAAATGGCTGCATTAATCCAGGAGCATGATATCGCATGCCCAGATTGCGGCAGCAAAGACTTTACAGAAATCCGTCAATTTAACCTAATGTTTAAAACGCATCAAGGTGTAACACAGTCAAGTGCTAATGAAATTTATATGCGTCCAGAAACAGCACAAGGTATTTTTGTTAACTTTAAAAACGCACAGCGTTCCATGCGCAAAAAGCTGCCATTTGGTATCGGTCAAGTCGGAAAAAGCTTCCGCAACGAGATCACACCTGGTAACTTTACATTCCGTACACGCGAATTCGAGCAAATGGAGCTGGAGTTCTTCTGTAAGCCTGGTGAAGATTTAGAATGGTTCACATATTGGCGTGAGTATTGCAAAAATTGGCTATTAGCTCTTGGTATGAAGGAAGGCAGCATGCGCCTTCGCGATCATGGAGAAGATGAGCTGTCTCATTACTCTAATGCAACAACAGACATCGAGTTCAAATTCCCGTTTGGCTGGGGCGAACTTTGGGGTATTGCAGATCGTACAGACTTTGATCTTAAGCGTCATATGGAGCACTCTGGCGAAGACTTCAACTATGTTGATCCTGCTACAAACGAACGCTATGTTCCTTATTGTATCGAGCCATCCCTTGGCGCGGACCGCGTTACATTAGCATTTTTATGTGATGCATATGAAGAAGAGCAGCTAGAAAACGATTCACGTACTGTGCTACGCTTCCACCCGGCTCTTGCACCATTTAAAGCAGCTATTTTGCCATTATCGAAAAAGCTATCAGAAGGTGCAACTGAAGTGTATGCAGAGCTATCGAAGCACTTTATGGTAGACTTTGACGAAACAGGCTCTATCGGCAAACGCTACCGCCGCCAAGATGAAATCGGTACGCCATTCTGTATTACATTTGACTTCGATTCTGTAGAAGACAAACAAGTAACAGTACGCGATCGTGATACAATGGAGCAGCTTCGTATGCCAATTAGTGAATTGAAAAGCTTCTTAGAACAAAAAATCGTGTTTTAAACTTACTTATAAAGAGAAAAGCCGCATAAGGTCGATTATGCGGCTTTTCTCTTCTTCATATTCTTATTTTCCTTGTGCATACTAACAAGACAGACACAAGCGAAAAGGAGATAAAAATGAATCAAACACAACGAGATAAGGAAACTCGCTCCCTCGAAGCAACAGAACGAATTGCCCGCATTGAGGATCCGCAAGGCAATGAAGTGGATGATCGAATAACAGAGGACCGGAAACCGATTGACCGTGTTCGTCTTGATATGATCAATATGGACTAATACATACATATACGAGCAATATCCCCTTGCCATTAAGACTGAAAAAAGCCTAAAACTTAATCAGTCTTTCGGCTTTTTTATTATCCAAAAGAAAAAATGTCACATCTGCCTCACAAACCAGCTAACGTAGCAATAGCTGATTTCACAAACAGTTATTCAATTTCCATTTTTTTCATGATTAATTATTGACATCATTTAATACCTGGTACTAATATTAGATTATAAAACTAGATATAAAAATGGTAAAGGGGATGAACGAATGCAATCAAAAGCAAGAATTACAGCTATTGGGACCTATATACCTGAAAATAAGCTTACTAATGATGATCTAGAAAAAATGGTAGATACAAATGATGAATGGATTGTGCAAAGAACAGGCATGAGGGAAAGAAGAATTGCTGGTGATAATGAGTATGCCTCTACACTAGCTTTTAAAGCTATTAAAAACTTAGCAGAACAGTATCATAAAAATATTGCTGACGTGGATTGTATTCTAGTTTCAACAACTACGCCTGATTACGCTTTTCCAAGTGTAGCCTGCCAAATCCAAGAGCATTTTAATATTCCGCATACAGGCGCTATGGATCTTAATGCAACTTGTGCGGGCTTTACATATGGATTACACTTGGCAAATGGTTTAATTACATCTGGTCTGCATCGTAAGATTTTAGTTGTAACAACAGAAACCTTATCTAAAGTTACAGACTACACAGATCGGACGACATGTATCTTATTTGGAGACGGAGCCGCCGCTGTCTTAGTAGAAAAAGATGAAAAATTTCCGAGCTTTATAGCTACTCATATGGGAACAAATGGAGGAGGCGGCATGCATGTATATCGTACCAATTTGTCCACTACCATGTTCGGAAACCCCTTGAGCACACGTGAAAAGATGGTTCAAAACGGAAGAGAAGTATATAAATGGGCATCACGTACACTGCCAGTTGGCATCAAAGAATTATTACGTCAAGCAGAACTGCCAATGGATGAAATAAGCTGGTTTGTTCCGCACAGTGCCAATTTACGAATGATTGAATCAATATGTGAAAAATCGGGTTTCCCACTCGATAAAACATTAACAAGTGTAGAATATATGGGGAATACCTCTTCTGTCTCCATTCCATTAGCCTTACAAATAGGGATCAATGAAGGCAAATTAAAAAATGGAGACACTCTTTTGCTTTATGGCTTTGGAGGCGGCCTTACACATGCTGGACATATCGTTAAATGGAATTTAACCAAGAAGTATGGACAATAACAGCAAAAAGGTGCATCAACTAATTGTTGATACACCTTTTTACAATTCAATCAAACAAGCTAGATACTTTTCTTTCGAAAAACGCATTGCAACCTATATTCGCCTAAGAACCGCTTACCTTACTTCCCCCAAAGCCGCTCTTTGCTTTTCCTTTCGCAATGGATGATTTTTTGCTTTTGTATTCATCGGTATCCGGGTATGCTGTATTCCCAACATAAAAATAACGATAATGACGAGAAGCTGTATCATCACACTCCCACTCGTCGTCACCATAGTCATATTCGTATTTAGAGCAATATGGATCTTCTGGCTTAGGAGGCAGTTCATCATCCCCGCATCCAGCCAATGTGCCTCCGAGTGCCGCTGTTACGCCAAGCATAATTTTTTTTGTTTTCTTCATCCATATTTCCCCTTCCCTTTGGCAAGTATGTCCAAGGACATCAAAAAGACCTTTGCCGATAGCGGCAAAGGTCTTGCAAGACATAGTTTGCATGTCAACAAAGCCGGTGAATCAAATGATTCACGTCATGACGACTTTGTTTCAGGGCATTTCCCCTGAAGCTACTCCCCTTTGAATCCTGTATGCTGTTATACGCTACATTTTATAATATACTCAGAATGATGTAAATGATATCCTTTTTAGAACGTTGTAAGGTTTTTTTATGTATTTAACTCCGCTTTTCCTTCACTGCCACCGTACAACGCGATACACAAATGAGCTGTTCATCCTCATCTACAATTCTCACATCCCAAACCATCGTCGTTTTCCCCTTATGAAGCGGTGTCCCAATTGCCGTCACAGTCCCGCTTCGCTTTGAGCGTATATGGTTTGCATTAATTTCAAGACCGAAGCAAAGCTCGCGTTCCGGGTCAATTAGATGATAGGTTCCCATGCTGGCCACTGTTTCAGCAAGTACTACCGATGCACCTCCGTGTAAATACCCAAAAGGCTGATGCGTCCGCTCATCCACCGGCATTGTTGCAATCACCTTTTCCTCATTGATCTCCACCAGCTTAATTCCAAGTAAATCAATTAACGTCTGCTTCATACTCTTCCCCTTTCCATCTTAAACCTCTCAGTTGCCTATTACCAAAATATGTATAAACCATACCATTTTACTGAAAACTATCACTGTAATCAGAAAAGGAGGCAACGTCTGTGAAAAAACTATGGTACCTTGCATTAGCATTATATTTCTGTACCCATATTGTACCAAACTACGTATTCGCTTATCAGCCTGCACGCTCACAGGAAGAAAAAAATGTAGAAGTGGGAACAAAAAAGCAGGAAGGGAAAACAGATTACTTTCATTACCAGCTCACTATTCCTACGTTTGATCATATCCAAAACAAAGGTTTCGAAAAAAAATTGAATTCTTATTATGAAACAAACATCCTTTCCTTTAAGAAGAAACTTGAAGCAGAAGCGAAGAAATATTATGATGCAGCAGAGCAAACTCCAACGGCACTGCATCCATACGTCGCTCATGTTGACTATAAGATTACGTTACGTAAGGCACCCCTTTTAAGCTTATATATTAGCTACTATCAGTATACTGGCGGAGCACACGGGATGTACGAATGGAAAGCAAATACCTTTGATATAGATAAAAAGAAAGAACTCTCACTCACAGATTTATTTCAGCAGGACAGCAAATTTATCGACATCATCAAACAAGAAATAAAAAGGCAAATTGACCAAGACAGCGGCAAGTTTTTCCCAGATGCAGCAGCACTCGTAGATAAAGCAACCACCTTCAAATTTTTTCTCGAACCGGAGCACATTGTTTTGTATTATCCACTCTATGAAATTGCACCGTATGCAAGCGGAATTCAAACGTTTCGAATTCCTTATACATTGCTGGAAAATGATTTAAAATCAAATTATCGAAAAATTTTGATTGACAAGTAAAACCTTTGTCGTTACTATAATGTTAACTTTAACCACTAAGGGGTTGACATTGGGATGCGTAAATTTCGTACGGTGGATTTAACATTAGCAGCCATGTTTGTTGCACTCATGGCAATTGGTGCAAATATTACATCGTGGGCTCCATTTTTACAGGTGGCAGGCGTACCTCTATCTATGGGTCCATTTTTTGCAATTTTAGCAGGCTTGTTACTGGGCAGCCGGCTCGGTGCATTTTCCCTACTTGTATACACGCTTGTTGGGGCAGCAGGCGTGCCAGTATTCGCAAAGTTTGGTGCTGGCTTTGGTGCTGTGTTTGGTCCGACAGGCGGTTTTATCTTATCTTATATCGCAGCTGCCTATGCGGCTGGCAAAATTGTAGAGCTTAAAAAATCTCCAGGCTTTGGAACATTTCTTATTGCTTCCTTAGTAGGGATTGTTCTCGTTTACTTCCTTGGAACAAATTATATGTTCTTCGTTTCCAATGGCAAGCTGGGCTATGCCGCTGCTTGGGAAATCATGACCTGGTTTATGGTAAAGGATTTTGTATTTACAATACTGGGAGCAATAATTGCCCCGCGTCTGTATCGCGCTGTATCTCGTTCAGCAGCTGTTGGACGCAAGCAATCAGCTTAATGACCTACAAAAAGATGACGCGTCCATGAGGATACGTCATCTTTTTACACTGTAAGTAAGTATAAATTTCCAGCTAGGAGCTAATTCGACGTAGCCGGAAATTTTAGGAATACAGTATAAGGGCAACTACGCCTCTTTCTTCGCCCAAAGGCAGGGCTCGCCAATTGGCGAGTTTTCTTTATGTCTCCTAATCCTTCTTCTGTCCAAAGCGCTCGGCAAGCATCGCCAACGTGCGAACCATCACTCCTGTTGCGCCGGCAGGACCTAGATCGTGCTCACTTTTCGTATCAGAGGTTCCCGCGATATCAAGATGTACCCAAGGCGTATTTTCGGCAAATTCACCGAGAAATGCTCCCGCCATAATCGCATGGCCATCGCGGCCAGGAGAATTATTTAAATCAGCAAACTTGCTGTTGCGAACGCGCTCCTTGTCACGTTCAAAAATCGGCAGCCTCCAAATGGTCTCATCCGTTTTGAATGCAGCTGCAAGTACCTGCCCATAAAACGCTTCATCGTTTGTCATCGCGCCTGTTGTGCGATTGCCGAGTGCGACAATCACACCGCCCGTTAAAGTCGCCACGTCCACTAAGTAGTTCGCACCTAATTGCTTTACATATGTGATACCATCGGCTAATGCAAGTCGACCTTCGGCATCCGTATTTAAGACTTCTATCGTTTTTCCGCTCAGGGAGGTAATCACATCATCAGGCTTAAAAGCGGTTCCGCTTACCATGTTATCTGTAATCGGAATGACTGCTGCAATGTTTTTCTTTGGACGCAGCTCACCGATAATTTCCATAGCACCAAGTACAGAAGCAGCTCCTCCCATGTCTCCCTTCATACCAACCATACTTTCCCGCGGCTTTAAAGAATACCCGCCCGTGTCATATGTAATCCCTTTTCCGACAAAACCAATGACGTCCGTCCACTCCTCTTTTCCTTTATAAAGGAGTGCGACCATTTTCGGAGGATTAACAGACCCCTGATTGACCGCAAGCAATGCGCCGGCTCCCATCTTCTCTAGGTCCGCTTTTTCAAGAACTTTATACTCCATATTATATTTCTTCGCCAGCTCCACAGCATAATCTGCAAGTTCTACAGCCGTCAGCTTATTTGGCGGCATATTCACCAGCGTACGTGCGGAATTTGTTGCACGTCCATACGTATAGCCGACTGTAAGTACAGCCTGCACTTCTTCGCGTTCTTCCTTTGTAATCACGGTAAGCGCATCAAGAGCTTTCTGTGCTGCTTGCTTTGTTTTATACGTTTCAATATGATATGTACCAAGGCAGTATGCTTCCGCCAAAATGTGTGCCGCATGAAGCGCTGTAATATCTCCAGCTACAAATGAATCTAGCAGCACAGACAAATTCTTTAGGTTCACGCTTTTCAACGTTTTGAATAGCCTGACGAAAGAATGGCGCAGCACCTCTGTCGTATACCTCTCCTTTTTGCCAAGCCCAACAAAGTAATAGCGTTTTACATTTGTTTTTCCTAGCGTATGCACCTTTGACACCGCTTTTTTCTTGGCGGAGATTTCGCCTTCCGCTAATAAAGCTGTAATATGTCCATCTAACGAATCATCAATTTCCTTGATGAATGGGCTCATATCCTTGCCTTCGAATACAGCGACAACAACTGCTTCATAGCTGCTGAGCTGCTCCTGTGTTTGAAACATAATCCCCACCTCCATCGCAACTTCTCTTCCATTATAATCCTATTCCCCTACATATGAGAACTTCAATTTCAATGTTCCTCCATATACAAAAGCAGTTGCGGAAGCCTTGGAAGCACATGCACTTCTTCAAACGGGATACGCTCTATGCTTGTTGGCATACGCTGTAAGCAATCTTCGATAAATGGATACACCTTTTCTAAATCGAGTGACCAATGAAAGGGCCGATAGGGCTGTAAATAGTTATGCGCAGCCTGCATCATCAGTCTGGCTCCCTTTACATTTCCATAACCGTAATGATACAAAGCAACACTCATCTGCAAGAGCCCTTTTAAAAAATAATTGTCACGTTCTGTCAGCCACATTGCCTCCAACAAATCGTGACATGTATAATAATCTCCCTCATTATAAGCAATAAAAAATTCGTAATACTCCATCGGATAATCTGCCATTATCCATCCCTCCATTTACCATTTCCGCTCTTTATTTCTTTATAATTTTACCAAAAATCATGAAGAAATATCGAAAAATACGGCTTGGATAGGAATCTATCACTAATTTGTTATCGCTTGCAAAATGATACTTGCGATACACTCTTCCCTATGTTAACGTTATATCATAAAAGGACAATCCTTCACTACAGAAGAAAATGAGGGCTGTGTATGAATGGGAATTTATGCATTTTAATGGACGAAATAGAGCGCATACGTATAGAAATGCATGATGCAGCTATACAAAAGGGATTTCTGCACGCCGAAACAGTCAGAATTAGTCAAATTTTAGACAAACTCATTATCCAGCATCAAAAACAAACCCAAGATAGAAAATACCAATATTCGCTATATCAATAAAGTAATTTTACAAATTAACGAAGACAGCGGCGTAATCGCACTTATACTGTATCCCTCAATTTCTCACTACGTCGAATTGTCAGCTAGAAATTTATACTTTCTTAAAGTATAAAACAAGCCGCTCTTGCAAGCGGCTCTTTGTTGTAAGGACATCTTCATAGAAATAATCTAGAACAAAGCTGCTCTAGACTATCTTTGCTTTCGATATTGCTGTCGAAATACTTGCATTGCCTCATTTTCATTCAAACGCTTTAACTCTTCTTCTGTTAAGGTTCCATTTCCTACCTTCACTACGTAAATCTTAAGGTTCCGTTTTCCCCACTGTTTATATACATCCTGCACAGTATCGTAATACAGATCAAGAGAATTTCCCTTTATGGCTCCACCCTTATCCGCCACTACACCATAGCCATAGCCCGGAATAAATAAAATGGTACCAATCGGGAATACCCTTAAATCTGCAGCGATAGTAGAGTATAGATCCCTTTTAACTCGCACACCTGAATACGTAATGCCGTAGGATGGATCACTTGCATCTTTCCCTGTTGATTCTACTCCTGCCGTGTAGCCGGTTGCTGTCACTGTAATTGAATGATAATTTGACCAATCAACTGCCTGTTCAAGCGGCACGGTTTGCGATTGCGTATTCAGCTCCGCTGCTGTATACGCTGGAGGCTGTGCTGCAGCAGCCTTGATCACTGTCCGATTTTCATACCATTGTTTTAGGTCAAGAATAGTAACACCTGAAAACGCTTGGAATGTAACAAAAAGAGCCGCACTAAATAAACATGTCATAACTATCCGAATGAAAAATTGTCTAAATATGGTCATGCTTGTTCTCAACACTCCTTCACGCTTAGTGTTGACCAACATGACACTACTTTATGCACACAAAAAACGGATACATTTAGGAGGCCTTCTGCAGGAGAGTAACCCGGCACAAAATGCGCAGTTCAGGCAGCGTCTTGAAAATTATGCTTTGTAAAGAAAACTCGCTGATTGGCGAAAACAAAGGCGTAGTTGCACTTATACTATATTCCTAAAACTTCCGACTTCGTCAGATCGGCTTTCAACTAGAAATTTATACCTTTTAACGATGTAAAAAACCTCCACAATAGGAGGTTTAAAACATTTGGTATCCTCGTTGCCGAAGCATACGAATCGTTACACCTGATAACGCTGCACCGACTAAGCCTGTCGTTAAAATAATCATATCGGCTTGACCAAGAGCAAGTATATGTGACTTTAATGCAAGAAACGATGCAGCCGGACTTTTAAAATACTCGACCACACTTACTTTATCGATAATAAATATGCAGACAAGCGGATACACAATGACCATCACCCATGTAGCCCGTAAAATCATATTTAACAGAAATCCAATTCCAAAGAACAACACAAAAAATAACAGCATTGAAATTAGTAACACCGGTATACTCATGTCTGTCTCCCCTTCTCCCATTTCTTCTCTTTTTAGTGTACTTGACAGCTTTTGGAATCGTCAATTTCCACATTGCAAAAAAAAGAGCAAAAACAGCTCACGCCGCTTCTGCTCTTTTACATATTAAAAGAAATTCAATTTTCCTTTTTTCAATACCAACAAAGGTCCACCAAGCAAGAATAAGTAACGGTTATCGATAATTTTCTTCATAAAGGCCGCCTGCCAGCCGGTTAGTTTCTTGCCAAATACAACACCAATGCCGTCATCGTGGCCTAATGAACATACAGAACCTTTATTATCAAATGTGAATGGTTCAAGCTCGCCTTTGCCACGAACAAGAACTGCTAAGTTTTTCCCAAGATTATAGCCCTCTTGAATTGCAATTTGTGCAGTTGGCGGGTATGGGCGATCATTTTCAGGGCTGAAAATAAGAGCGGCATCTCCTACGATAAATACATCATCATGACCAGGGGCACGTAAGAATTGATCTACCTTAATACGACCGCGCATTGCTTCAAAGCCAGATTCTTCTACAAGAGAGTTACCACGAACACCCGCAGCCCATACTACTGTTTCAGCTTTAATTTCCTCAATTTTGTCATCCTTACTGACAATGATGCCTGTTTCAGTTGCTTCTTTAATTGCTGTACCGATGCGGAATTCTACACCTTTTTTCTCAAGGAATTTCACCGCATATTCAACAAGCTCCGGATCGAATCCAGGAAGCGCAGTTGGTGCAGCCTCTACACACAGTATGCGCACTTTTTCACGAGGGAGGTCATATTCATGCACAAGCTCAGGTACACGGTTTGCTAATTCTGCTACGAATTCGATACCTGTAAAGCCTGCACCGCCAACAACGATTGTTAATAACTCGTCACGTTTCTCAGTTGCATAACGAGAGAACATATATTCAATATGATCGCGGATTTGACGTGCGCCATTAATGTTTGCAATAGAGAATGCATGCTCCTTCAAGCCTTTGATACCGAATGTTTCAGACTCAAAACCTAAACCAACTACAAGATAGTCATACTCAAGCTCACCATTTTTCAAAATAACACGCTTTTCTTCCCCGCGGATTTCCACTACTGTATCCAACACAAAATTTACTTTACTTGTATCAATTACATCTTTAATGTTTAAACGAGTCTTATCATGATGCAGTGTACCAGCTGCATTCTCATGCAACCATGTTGTTTGATAATGATAGCTGTTATTATTCACAAGTGTAATTTCAGCTTCATTGACCGATAACAACTTCTGTAGGCGCACAGTAGTAATCATACCACCATAGCCAGCACCCAAAACAACGATTTTTGGCTTTCTCACCCTAATCACAACCCTTTTTATATATTTATAAATGAAAAATGAAGAATCACAACATCCAATTGCCACCCTTTGTGAATTTCCTCACAAGATAAACCAAGAAGATTTAATGGAAATTTTTTATAAATATATGAACAACCAATATATCATATACTATATTAGTCTTTTTTGTGTCAATTTTCAAGCAAATCCTAATATACAATAATATTCTCTCTTTTTCCTACCATCCTCGCTCTTCTTTTTATCGAATAGTCTTGATTACAACAGGAGAATCACAAAAGTTTTCTTTTTTTAACCAATATTTCCCACACAAAGTATGATATCATTTTCTATGGGCAGCTGGATTTTTATGTAAAGGGCGCAGTGTCTTTTGCATAAACTGTACCTAGCATCTGCTTTAAATATATGATGATGGGGGCGTAAATAATGTCAGGAACTGAAAATGTATACGATATTACTGTTATCGGCGGAGGTCCTACAGGGTTGTTCACTGCGTTTTACGGCGGCATGAGGCAAGCTAGTGTAAAAATTATTGAAAGCCTGCCACAGCTTGGCGGTCAGCTCTCTGCGCTCTATCCAGAGAAATATATCTATGACGTAGCGGGATTTCCAAAAGTTCGTGCACAGGATCTCGTCAACAATCTGAAAGAGCAGATGCGTAAATTTTCCCCAACCATTTGTCTGGATGAATCTGTACAGATATTAGAAAAACAAGAGGACGGAGTTTTCAGGCTTGTTACAAACAAAGAAGCTCACTACTCCAAAACCGTTATTATCACAGCGGGAAATGGCGCATTCCAGCCTCGCCGCTTAGAGCTTAAAAGCGCACGGCAATACGAAAAGAAAAACCTGCACTATTTTGTAGATGATATGAGCAAATTTACTGGCAAAAAGGTTGTTGTATTCGGGGGCGGCGACTCTGCAGTAGATTGGACTCTCATGCTCGAACCAATTGCAGAACAAGTAACAATCGTACACCGTCGTGATAAATTCCGCGCACATGAACACAGCGTCGAAAATCTAATAAATTCCCACGCACATGTAAAAACACCATATGTTCCTGTTGAGTTAATAGGCGATGACAACATTAAGCGGGTTGTCGTTCAACACGTACAAACAGGAGAAAGCATTACTATTGATGTAGATGATGTAATCGTGAACTATGGCTTCGTTTCCTCCTTAGGTCCCATTAAAGATTGGGGTCTCTCCATCGAAAAAAACAGCATTGTCGTAAACTCCAAAATGGAGACCAACATTCCTGGTGTTTATGCAGCCGGTGATATTTGTACATACGAAGGAAAAGTAAAATTAATTGCTTGTGGTTTCGGCGAAGCACCAACAGCAGTCAATAATGCAAAAGCATACATCGATCCAAAAGCAAAAATCCAACCGCTCCACAGCTCTAGCATGTTCTAAAGAAAACTCGCCGATTGGCGAGCCCTGCTCTTGGGCGAAGACAGAGGCGTAGTTGCACTTACACTGTATTCCTAACATTTCCGACTACGTTGAATGGGCTTCTAGCTGGAAATGTATATTTTCTTACAGTGTAAAGAAAACTCGCCGATTGGCGAGCCCTGCTCTTG
>NZ_JASATP010000064.1:0-28651 GCF_038440375.1 Bacillus sp. OTU530 | reverse complement strand
AATCAATGAGGTAGAATACTTTAATAAGATTAAAATGCCTTATTGACATACGAATTTAGTAATTATATAATAAATCTCGAATTCGAGATAATTTGTAAAGGGATTGATAATTTTGAGTTCAATTAATAATGAGGATTTATCTTTAAAGTTATTTGTTGTACTATCACGAGCAGTGCAGTCAGTAACAAAACGTGTCGAAGAAGACATAAAAAGATACGGACTTAACCCAACTGAATTTGCAGTTCTGGAGTTACTATTTAATAAAGGTGATCAACCTATACAAAAGATTGGTGAAAAAATATTGCTGGCAAGCAGTAGTATTACGTATGTGGTTGATAAGTTAGAAAAAAAACAGCTCTTAGTACGAAAACCATGTCCTAAAGATCGCCGTGTTACGTTTGCATCAATTACTTCAGAAGGCGCTGAGCTATTAAGTAACATTTTTCCTCAGCATAAAGAGGCAATTCAACAAATATTTGGCGGTTTGGATCCTAATGAGAAAGAGAAAATGATTGAACAGCTAAAAAAATTAGGATATCACGCTCAAGGATTATAAAAATTTTTAACAAATATCTCTAATTAGTAATATCTTATTTAGTGATAAGTGAAGAGAAGGTGATAAAAGAAATAAATATTAGCTTACTATACGTTTTAACAGTATCCAAAATGAATAAAAGCATGAGTCTGAATTTTTCAGGTATAAAGTCTCGAATTCGAGATATAGCAAATTTTAAGGGGGATATAAAAATGATGGATGTTGGTTTATTAATAATTCGATTGGTAATTGGCGTATTATTTATTGGTCATGGAGCGCAAAAGCTGTTTGGTTGGTTTGGTGGTTATGGATTAAAGGGTACAGGAGGATGGATGGAATCAATTGGTATTAAACCAGGTGTGACTATGGCTCTTTTCGCAGGTTTAGCCGAACTTATAGGAGGGATTTTATTTGCAGCAGGACTCCTTACACCTCTCGCTGGTATTATGATTGCTGCAACAATGGTAATGGCAATTGTTAAGGTCCACGGTCCAAATGGATTATGGGCAACACAAAATGGGTATGAATATAATCTAACGTTGCTGGTAGTAGCGATTGGCGTAGCTTTAACGGGTCCTGGTCAATATGCTTTAGATGCCTTTTTATTCTAAAATGTCTCGAATTAGTGATTCTTTAATTAGAAATTGTTATAGTTGATATAAGTTTAACTGTATCAAAGGGATAAGATAAGTTATTAAAATTTTTGATAAAAAAAGGAGTGTACAAAATGAGTAAAAAAACGATGGGTATTCACCATATCACAGCGATTGTAGGTCACCCACAGGAGAATGTAGATTTCTATGCTGGAGTTTTAGGCTTGCGCTTAGTCAAACAAACTGTAAATTTTGACGATCCAGGTACGTATCATCTTTATTTCGGTAATGAAGGTGGAAAACCAGGAACAATTATTACATTTTTTCCATGGGCAGGAGCTCATCAAGGAGTCATTGGCGACGGTCAGGTTGGTGTCACTTCTTACGTTGTTCCAAAGGGTGCCATGGAATTCTGGGAAAGTAGACTAGAAAAATTTAATATTTCTTACACAAAAATGGAACGTTTTGGAGAACAGTATTTGGAATTTGATGATCCGCATGGACTTCACTTGGAAATTGTGGAGAGAGAAGAAGGAGAAGTCAATACATGGACTTTCGGGGATGTAACACCGGATGTTGCTATAAAAGGCTTTGGGGGAGCTACATTATTATCAGCACAGCCGAACGAAACCGCTGAATTGTTGGAAAAAGTAATGGGGCTTGAATTAGTCGGTAAAGAAGGAGATTTCGCTCGTTATCGTGCTACTGCTGATATCGGAAATATTATCGACCTTAAATTAACTTCTATTGGACGTGGACAAATGGGCGTTGGGACAGTGCACCACATTGCCTGGCGGGCTATTGATGACCAAGATCAATTAGACTGGCAAAAGTATGTTGCAGCGAATGGATATGGTGTCACTTCTGTTCGAGATAGAAACTACTTTAATGCGATTTACTTTAGAGAGCATGGCGAAATACTTTTTGAAATTGCAACTGATCCTCCAGGATTTGCTCATGACGAATCACAAGCGACTATGGGAGAAAAGTTGATGTTGCCTGAACAATATGAAACGCATAGAGAGCAAATTAAACGCGTGTTGTTACCATTTGAAGTAAGAGAATTAGACTAATTTTATGAAAGGATTGATTTCCTTGCTTTCGATAGATCCATCCCAAAATACGGAAAGAGAAAATTATAAATTGCTAATAGGCAGTATTGTTCCGAGACCAATTGCTTTCGTGACAACAATTTCAAAAGACGGTATTTTGAACGGTGCACCATTCAGTTATTTCAATATCGTGTCATCCAATCCTCCTATGATTTCATTGTCTATCCAACGTTCATCGGGGATACAAAAGGATACAGCGAGAAATATCATCGAATCGAAAGAATTTGTTGTCCATATCGTCGACGAACAAAATGTTGAAAAAGTAAATAAAACTGCTGCAAGCCTTCCAGCGAATCAAAGTGAAATAGAGTTAGCTAACTTAACTCCCGTAGAAAGTGTAAAGATTTCTGTACCAGGTGTAAAGGAAGCGAAAATTCGAATGGAGTGTTCATTGGAGCATTCCTTGGAATTGGGAGGAACAGAGACACCAGGGTGTGACTTTATTATAGGAAAGGTTGTTCAATTTCATATTGAAGATGACATTTATGAAAATGGAAGAATTGATCCAAGCGGCTTAGCTGCCATAAGCCGCTTGGCTGGAAATCATTACGCTAAGATTGGTGAGATTTTTGAAATCGAAAGACCTAAATAGCTCCTTATAAAATCCCATTGATAAATGGAGAGGATAAACATGCAAAAAACAGCAGGTATCCACCATATTACAGCGATGGTGAACGATGCCCAACGAAATATAGACTTTTATGCAGGTGTACTTGGGTTGCGACTTATTAAAAAAACCATTAATTTTGATCGTCCAGAAGTGTACCATCTTTATTTTGGAAATGAAACTGGTCAACCAGGAACTGTTATCACATTTTTTCCATGGGCTAAACAATTAAAAGGCCGAATTGGAACTGGTCAGGTAGGAGTCACTAGTTACATTGTTCCAACAGACTCAATTCAATTTTGGGAGAAACGCTTGCAAAAATTTGGGATTGAATTTAGTTCTTCCGTTCGCTTTGGTGAAAAATATTTGAAATTTAATGATCCCGATGGACTCGAACTAGAACTGGTAGAAAGAAATGAAGGACCAATAAATAATTGGAACTTTGGAGGAGTTCAAGCAGAACATGCCATTAAAGGGTTTGGTGGGGCCACTTTACTTTCAGCCCAGCCTAATAAAACTGCCGATTTACTTGAAAACATAATGGGTCTTGAATGTATTGGAGATGAATCAGGCTTTCTTAGATTTAGGGCAGATGCGAATCTTGGAAATACCATTGATATTAAGTTGACTCCTTCCGTTCGTGGTTTAATGGGGGCTGGAACGGTTCACCATATTGCATGGAGAGCAAGGGATGAAGAAGACCTTGTAAGATGGAGATCGCTTCTCCAAGACAAAGAATATTATCCAACAGAAGTTCGTGATCGAAACTACTTTCAAGCAGTGTATTTTCATGAAGAAGGAGGCATCCTTTTCGAAATAGCAACCGACCCGCCAGGCTTTGCAGTGGATGAACCAGTAAATGCACTTGGAAAAAAACTCATGCTGCCATCATGGTTAGAATCAAAAAGAGAAGAATTAGAAGAAACCTTACCTCTTGTGGAGGTTCGCGTTCTGGAGGGGGATAAATAATGAAACATCTATTTCATCAGGGAACTGATCCAACAAAACCAACGCTATTATTGCTTCACGGTACTGGTGGCAACGAATTAGACCTGTTGCCTCTTGCAGGAAGAATTGATGATGAGGCTTCCGTATTAAGCATCCGTGGGAATATATTAGAAAATGGAATGCCTCGATTCTTTAGAAGATTGGCTGAAGGAGTTTTTGATGAAGAAGATCTTGTCTTTCGTACAAAAGAATTAAACGAGTTTCTTGATGAAGCAGCAAAAACATATGGTTTTGATCGAGAAAATGTAGTAGCTATTGGCTATTCAAATGGAGCAAATATAGCAGCAAGTCTATTATTTCATTATGGGAATGCATTGAAGGGTGCCATTCTTCATCATCCTATGGTACCAAGAAGAGGAATTGATCTTCCGGATTTATCAGGTAAGGCTGTATTTATTGCAGCTGGGACAAATGATCCAATCTGCTCTCCGATGGAATCTGGGGAACTACAATCGTTATTAGAAAAGGCTCATGCCAATGTAGAGATACATTGGGAGGATCGAGGGCATCAATTAACGCCTCAAGAAGTCGAAGCTGCAGCAATTTGGTATCAAAAATTATTTATTAAATAATACAAGTATTATTCAAGTCCTCTCACTTTATAAAAGGGAGGACTTTTCATATTTTACACAGTAAGAAATTATGAATTTCCAGCTGTAAACCAATTTGATCACAGTAGCATCTCTGTCTTCATCCAAATGTTTACCAATTGGCAAGTTCTCGTGATTGTACTTTAGGAAGGCACATATCCCCAATTTATAATTATTGAATAAGATGTCTCTAAAAGACAAAAATACGACCACATAAGATAAGCTTTTTAATGATATTCTTTAAAGGACAAAAAGATGTCTTTGTACCATCAGGACTCCTATACTAGAGTGTAATATGCTTAAAAATATAATCGATTACTTTTTAGCTTTTATATGATGGTATGCAAATATTGATGAGCAAGAGGTGCACGAAAAATATAAAGAGAAAAGTAAAAAAATCAAAATCGATAAAACACTTGGAATGTGAGAATTGTTGAAAAGGGAAGTTCACTTCTTATAATAGATATAATAACAAGAGAAAGAGAACCCTTCTATTCAGAAGAAATAACAAAGGTATCCAACACAAATGGGTAAAAGGCTGTGTCAGAATATCTCCATTCTTATAATTGTGTGTGAATTCAAGAGAAGTTGCGCTACCTGTTCCCCAGAGAATACGGGAAATGGGCAGTGTAGATGTTGTGCATTTTCCTATTTTAGGGATTCAGCTCACGTTTAACTGGAGGGGGTTTCTTTGGATTTAAGTAAATTTATATCAGGAAAATTTTATTTGAATCAATATGTTCATCGTTTAGCTCAAAATGGATCATCTTTTCATGTACATTATTGGGGGGTTATGCCAAAGCACTATGACGTTGTATCTCATAAACATTCTTTTTTTGAGATTTGTTTTGTGGTTGATGGTGAAGGATATTATATAGAAGACGATCGTACTTACGCTCTACAAAAAAATATGATGTTTCTTTCAAGACCGGATGTTTCACACCAAATAAAAAGTGAAAATGGATTAGCCCTCCTTTATGTGGCATTTGAATTAACAGAATCAGAATCAAGTGAAGAATGGATAGAAATAATAAGGGAAGCTCGGAAATGTTCCAAAGTAATTGCACCTGTAAGTGATGACACAATTGCTGTATTGCTTTGGAAATCCCTTCTTATCCAAACAACAAATTCTGAACAGCTCTTTTATGAAGAAATGCTAACAAACCTAGCCTACGCCCTTATTCTTTCATTACTACAAATTTTTGTTCCTTATTCACACAGTAAGCATCAAAACAAACCTGTTGAAATGATTTCTCCCCTTCTTAGTCAAGCAAAGTTATACATTAATGATAATATAACAAGTCCTTTAAAACTTAACGATGTAGCTAGCCAGTTCCACATATCGGGTCGGCACTTGTCAAGAAAGTTTGTATCAGAATTAGGTGTAAGTTACTCAGAGTTTGTGCAAAATGAGAGAGTACAAAGAGCTGCCGCATTACTTAAAACAACAGATTTATCTATCAAGGATATTGCAAAACAAACTGGTTTTAAAACGGTTCACTATTTTACTCGTGTTTTTCATTCTGTAATGGGAAGTCCACCAGGAATCTTTCGCTTGCTTTATATAGACTCGAAAACAACTGAATATACAGAGCATTGAGTTCCCCCCACGTTAATGCATAGCATTAACGTGGGGGTTTTTTCACTGTAAGAGAGTATACATTCCCAGCTAGAAGTGAATTCGATGCAGTAGGGAATTTTAGGGATACATATAAGTGCAACTACACCTCTGTCTTCACCCAAAGGCAGGGCTGCCAATCGGCGAGTTTTCTTAGAAAGATAGTGTCTTAAAAGTGTAAAAACGCGTCTTGATAAGCTAAATACACGTATTGTGTAATGCCCTATAATCATAATTGTAAATGAGAAATTCTTCTCCATGTTTAATGGTGATGATAGCGATTACACTAGAGGTTTCCTGCCGAATAGTAACTTAAAAGGTAGGCTGATATTGAAGGTCCTGAACCAATTTCTCTTTAATGGTATGTCTTTAAAATGAAATGGCATATCTTTAAATGTTTAATTATTATATACGGAGGTATTAATTATGATGAAAGCCGGCTTAGTTACTGATATTTTAGGATACATGCCGTTAGAAGAAATGCTTGATACATGTGCAGACCTAGGATTTGAAGCTCTAGAATTAGGGTGCGGTAATTGGTCTAAGGCGCCACATGTTGATTTAGATGGTTTGCTGGAGAGTGCTGTTAAACGCGAGAAGTTTTTAGATGCTATTAAAAGCAGAGGGCTGGAAATTGCAGCTTTAAACTGTTCAGGAAATCAACTCGAACCAACGGAAGAGGGAGAAGCTCATAAGGCAGTTGTTGAAAAAACATTCCAACTTGCAGGGCTTTTAGGGGTAGAAACAGTTGTTATGATGTCGGGTTGTCCTAGTGGGGGTCCAAATGATGTGACACCGAATTGGATCACACATCCTATTTTACCTCCCCATTTTAAAACTTTAGAATGGCAATGGAATGAAGTAGCCTTTCCATACTGGGAAAAAGCCGTGAAAGTTGCAAAAGAACGTGGCGTCAAAAAAATTGCCATTGAGAATCTTGGTTGTAATCTAGTGCATAATCCAGAAACACTCTTCAAATTAAGAAATGAAGTTGGGGATATGGTTGGCATGAATTTTGACCCAAGTCATCTATTTTGGATGGGTGGAGATCCGATTGCAGCAGTAAGAGCATTAGGAAGTGCAATCTATCATGTCCATGCTAAAGATGTACGGATAGAAAGAGGAGTAAATGATATACATGGACTGATTGACGTGAAACCGATGGAAAGCTTTGCTGATCGTTCATGGAATTATGTAGCACTTGGATATGGACACGATGTTAGTTATTGGAAGGAGTTCTTCACTGTCGTGAAAATGACAGGATATGAGGGACCAGTAGTTCTTGAAATGGAAGATCTAACAATGGAACCGCTCACTGGTGTTAAAAAATCCATGGATATTCTCAAAGAAGCGTTACCTAGAGATTTTAAAAATAAAAGCTCAAACCTTTATTCAGTTGTTAGCCAGTAAATAAAATAAGGAGGCATATATTGTATGGTGTTAAAAATAGGTGTTATCGGTACAGGTGCTATTGGTCAAGATCATATTCGCAGAATCTCCAACACGTTATCGGGAGCTAAAATTGTTGCAGTAACGGATGTGAATGCAGAACAAGCTAACGCTGTTGTTAAAAATGAAAATCTGGATGCAAAGGTTTACGAAAGTGGACATGAAGTTATTAACTCCAACGACGTTGATGCAGTTATTGTAACCTCTTGGGGCCCTACCCATGAAGAATTTGTTTTGGCTTCCATTGCTGCAGGTAAACCGGTTTTCTGTGAAAAACCACTTGCAACAACTGCTGAGGGATGTAAAAGAATCGTTGATGCAGAGCTTGCGCACGGTAAACAGTTAGTGCAAGTAGGATTCATGCGACGTTACGATAAAGGGTATCGCGCATTGAAACGTGTTGTTGATAATGGAAGAATTGGTGAGCCGTTAATGGTGCATTGTGCACACCGAGCTCCTTCAGCTCCAGGTTGCACTGGTGATATGGCACTTACTGATTCTTTTCCTCATGAAATAGATGTTTTACGGTGGTTACTCAATGACGATTATGTTTCTGCCCAGGTAATCCTGCCAAGAAACACACGTTTTGCAGCTGAAGGGGTACAGGATCCACATATCGTCTTACTGGAAACGAAACAAGGAATCCGAATTGACACTGAAATATTTGTAAATTGTCAATACGGATATGATATTCAATGTCAGGTTGTTGGAGAAACAGGTACAGCCAACTTACCCGAGCCATCCAGTGTACTTATGCGAAGTGAAGCAAAGCTTTCAACAGAAATTCTAGTAGATTGGAAAGATCGTTTCATTGATTCTTATGATGTTGAACTGCAAGAATGGATTAATTGTACTGTAAAAGGTGAAATGAATGGACCATCAGCTTGGGATGGTTATGTTGTAGCAGTGACGGCGGATGCTTGTGTGGAAGCTAAGCAGACAGGTCAGATTGTTCCAATTTCTATACCAGAACGTCCGGCATTTTACAGCAAGCAATATGTTTTACAGTAAAGAAAACTTACCGATTGGCGAGCCGTTAGGCGAAGACAGAGGTGTAGTTGCACTTACACTATATTCCTAAAATTTCCGACTACGTCGAATGGGCTTCTAGCTGGAAATTTATGCTTTCTTACAATGTAAAAAATAGAGATCTTATTTAACAGTTATAAGGACAACTGATTACCTTTTTGATTGGAATCAAGTAAGTTAAAGGCTTAATACAGTGCTTTGAAAAACCTATTTCACAAAAAGTGGCTGTTTTATTGGAAATTCAAAACGTTTTCTTCAGTTAATCACCAACTAAAGAAAACGTTTTGAATAGTAACTTTTTATAAATATAAATGATCAACTAAACAACAAACCCTTAAAATTAACTTATATAAATTATTTAATACAAATAATGTAAGCGTATTCTTGATGCGTTAACAGTGGAAGATGTTTGGTTGAAATGAAAACATATAAAGAAAAAAGTAGTTATTCATTTTTTTACAGGAAGAGGAGAGAAATTAACATGAGTAAACATGGAACTCCAAGTTCGTTTTTACGCACGATTATCATAATTTCAACATTTGGCGGGCTTCTTTTCGGATACGATACAGGTGTTATCAATGGCGCTTTGCCTTCTATGTCTAAAGCTCTCGGTCTTAACTCGGTTACTCAAGGTCTTATAGCAAGTTCACTGCTTTTTGGAGCTGCGCTGGGTGCGGTATTCGGTGGTCGGTTATCTGATTATAGTGGTCGCCGGAAAAACATTCTTTATCTCGCGGTATTGTTTTTTATTGCTACAATAGGATGTACTCTTGCTCCAAACGTTACTGTTATGATTATCTTCCGGTTCTTGCTTGGACTTGCTGTGGGAGGTGCATCAGTAACAGTTCCAACTTATTTAGCAGAGATGTCACCCGCAGAGCGCCGTGGTCAAATGGTAACCCAGAATGAATTGATGATTGTTGGCGGACAACTATTAGCTTTCGTTTTTAATGCCATCTTAGGTAACACAATGGCTGATAATGCACATGTTTGGCGCTACATGTTGGCTATTGCAGCACTTCCAGCGGTGTTCCTGTTCTTTGGTATGATCAGAGTACCCGAAAGTCCACGTTGGCTTGTTTCAAAGGGGAGAGATGATGATGCACTTCGTATTCTAAGACAGATACGAGATGAAAACCGAGCTAAATCGGAATTCAATGCGATTAAGGCTGCTTTAGCTGAGGAATCAAAAATGGATAAAGCTACTTTTAAAGATTTATCAGTACCGTGGATACGTCGCATTGTGTTTATCGGAATTGGAGTTGGTGTTGTATCGCAAGTTACGGGTGTTAACTCGATTATGTATTATGGAACTGAAATTCTTAGAGATGCTGGATTTGAGACATCCGCTGCATTGATTGGAAACATCGCCAATGGTGCAATCTCAGTTTTGGCAACTTTAGTCGGTATTTGGCTCCTTGACAAGGCTGGCCGTCGATCAATGATGCTGACTGGATTGACAGGAACTACACTAGTACTTTTGCTCATTGGAATATTTTCATTCGTACTTAAGGGATCTGCCTCACTTCCGTATATTATGCTTGCTCTAACAGTCACATTTCTAGCTTTCATGCAGGGAGCTATTGGGCCAGTATTATGGGTTACACTTTCGGAGATATTCCCTTTGCGGTTGCGCGGATTAGGTATGGGTATTAGCGTGTTTTTCCTCTGGATAACGAATTTCTGTATTGGTCTGTTATTCCCGATATTGCTCGATAAGATTGGCTTGTCCGCAACATTCTTCTCCTTTGCGGTTATTGGATTTGTAGCTATCGCTTTTGTGAAGAAATACTTGCCGGAAACTAAGGGACGCACACTTGAGGAGCTAGAACATTACTTCCGTACCTATGATAATCGAGATAACCAGAACGATTTAAATACGGTTGGGGCTTCAGCAAAGTAAATTGATAATTTAGAACTATTGATTAAGATAAAGACTCTATACTAGAGTGCCATATACTTAGAAGTGTAATCGATTAATTTTGGTTTTTTGCATAAACCAATAAATTAAAGCGATTACACTTTTTTGCTTTTAACAAATAAGGATGTAGCCAAACAGAAAGAACTTTAGGAATGATCTTAAGACTTTGCCTTTAAATAAACAGCAAGAAATAGGTGAGGAAAGGGACGGGGATTAGAATTTGGTTCCTTCTATTATATAGTTTTATTTCAGTACGCGACCTTTATTTTTGGAGGCTGCAAATTTGAACGTAAGAATGCGGGTTATTATAAATAAAGAATACTTCATTGCCAATCTTCATTTCTTTTTGCTAATCAAGTCGTCCAGGGTGGATTTTCCTTTCTTACTTTTCATATAATAGTTTGCACGGAACAGTTGGGGTTATGAGGAAATGTATGAAAGAAAAAAGTATGTAAGGCACTAGTGATGCGGGACTTTAGGCACAAGAAAACGGAGTCTACGCCTTCATGCGTTCAACTCCGTTTTCTTCATCCGTTTCGGGGGTGAGGGTTACGATAATGGCAGTGGTAAGCATGCAGGCAATTACGAAGCATAATGCCAGCATGGGGAAAAAGGGAAATAGCAGTAGCGTTACCAATACAATAAAAATGATCGCAAATGCACCTGCGACATAGGAAAAGACATTCTCCATCGTTTCCTCCTGCTTTTCTCTTATTTTGTACTATGTTATGCTTGTCCAAGGAGAGATAGAAGTAAAAATTTGTTAGGAAGTGTTTGTGTGATTACATTAAAAACAAAACGAGAAATTGCTCTTATGCATGAGGCCGGGAAGCTGCTGGCTGCTTGTCATCAGCAGCTGGCAAAGCTGATTGAGCCTGGTATTACAACAATGGAGCTTGACCGCATAGCAGAGAAGTTTTTGCTTCAGCATGGAGCCAAGCCGGAGCAAAAGGGATATAAGGGCTACCCGTATGCGACGTGTGCCTCTATTAATGATGAAATTTGTCATGGCTTTCCGCGAAAAACACCTTTGCGAGAAGGAGATATCGTGACAATTGATATGGTTGTAAACCTAGGGGGCGCATTGGCGGATTCAGCTTGGTCATACGGAGTCGGCCGTATCTCCCCAGAGGCAGAGGGATTGCTGCAGGTTACAAAGGAAGCCCTATATAAAGGGATTGAACAGGCGGTGGCAGGGAATCGCATTGGGGATATTGGTCATGCGATTCAATCCTATGTGGAACCAAAGGGCTATTCTGTCGTAAGAGATTTTACGGGGCATGGTATTGGTCCAACAATTCATGAAGGGCCCCATATTCCGCATTTTGGTTTACCTGGGAGAGGTGTTCGGTTAAAAGAAGGTATGGTTATTACGATTGAGCCGATGATTAATATTGGTGCATGGCAATCGAAAATGGATGATAATAATTGGACGGCCAGAACAGTAGATGGGTCATTGTCCGCACAATATGAGCATACGATTGCAATAACAGAGGAAGGGCCGCTATTGTTAACAGCTCAAGAGTAAAAGAAAGCCTTCTGTCATGGGGCTGTTGACAAAAGGGGGAAGTGCAAAGCACTTCCTCCTCTTTATGATGTAAGGATCTTTATCATCTGCTTCAGATTTAGAGCCAACGTCAAAAATTGATACCTCATCTAATTCTTTTGAAATAACTTTCACATATGTTTTGGATAGTTAGGGAACTTTATTTATTGAGAAAGGAGGGAAATCATGAAGAAAAAATTATCTTCGCTTTTGTGTACTTTGGTTTTAACTGTAGTAGTTTTTGGTATACCTGTCCATGCTGAAGATTATAACAATAATACAAATAGAGATTATAACAATAATGGGGTTGTAACTCGGAATGTAACTACAACAACAGACGATATCAATAATGATAACGATTTTGATTGGGAGTGGATCGGTTTATTAGGACTAGCGGGCTTGCTTGGCCTTAGAAGAAGAGAAAGAGAAAGAGAAGCTCGTTAATAGGGAACAACGTCACCAAAGATGTTGTTCTTCTATAGAAAACTTGCCAAAAAGGGAGGGGCGCTTTGCGCTCCCCCTTTTTTTCAACAGCCTTATAAGGAAAGGCCCTTCTTACTTACAACTGTTTTGTTTTTTGTAAGATATAAGTTTCGAGTGCATGTGCTACACCATGCTCTTCATTGGAGAGGGTGACAGCATCACATAAATCCTTTACTTCCTGTTCTGCGTTGCCCATTGCAATAGAAAGGCCAGCTGCCTGCATCATTGGAACATCATTAAAATTATCACCGATTGCAACGGTATGTTCCATCGGGATACCGAAGTGTTTAGCCATTGCTCGTAAGCCATTCCCTTTATGAGCGTTTTGATTCATTACTTCTAGATTTGTCGGTGCAGAGGCAGTAATGCCAATTTCTTCTACTGTTTGTAGATGCTCTAGAAGCTGTGTTCGTACTTGATCATCCAATGTTAAAATGAAAAACTTTTCTACCTGCAACTCATCGGATGAAAAAAGGGTGGATATGTTGTCAAAAGAACGAATGACATTAGCTTGCAACTGCTGCTCAGTTACTTTCTGTAAATCTTTTATTGTAAAGTTATAAGATTGTGAGCCAGCCGCTTGCCATGTACGCATTACATTTTCGTTCCAATTGGTTGGTACATAAATCCCTTGATTTGTGTACACTTTATACGGAAAACCTTCTGCTTCAAGGTGCAGCGCTGTCTGCAGTACGATTGCTTTGTTTATATAGGAAGCTTGGAGCAATGTGTCGTTTACATATACAACAGCTCCATTGCTTGTCCCAAGAGGAAGGGATAGGTTATAGCGCTGTAACAGCCCTGAAAGATCATCCTTTGCCCGTCCAGAGCAAATCATTACGATATGCCCCTCCTGCTGAGCTTGTTGAATAGCATTCATGTTGCGTTCCGAAATTTGTAAATCGTGAGATAGCAAGGTGCCATCCATATCAATAGCTATTAGTTTCATAGTAATCACTCCTTACTTACCTATCATACATGATAGTTTTTGAGATAGTAACTATTCCTTTGTAAATTGTTTCTATTGTATGCGTTATCTTTTGTAAAATGTTTTACTAAGCTTGTGGGAAATTACGGTAAGTTGGAGAAACGCAAGCCAAGTGCATCATCAGGAAGAGGGAACCGATAAGGGCGGATGCTCATATACTGACGTAGGTGGATGACTAGGTCGAAATGTAAAATCAATTGCTCCCTTTGAAACAGTTGCTATCTATTTTCCTAAAAAGTGCTACAATAGAAAGATGAAAAAAATGATTAAGGTGGTTTTTGTATGAAAATCAAGTTAGGTTTGTTATATGGAGGCAAATCTGCAGAGCATCAAGTTTCGCTGCAAACGGCTCTTGCTGTTACGAAAGCGCTGGATACAGAAAAGTTCGAGGTATATCCTATTTATATTACAGAGCAGGGAGCTTGGATCAAGGGCGAGCGTTTACAAGGGGAAGTTGAAGACGTAAATGTTCTCAAAATGGAAGGTACAGGTCAGAAGGTATCTCCATTCTCATTGAGTCGTGAGCTTGCACCGTCTTCTGCGGAGGAAGATACAGTTGATGTTGTGTTTCCGTTGCTTCATGGTCCAAATGGAGAAGATGGTACAGTACAAGGCTTGTTAGAGCTTTTAAATATCCCTTATGTTGGAAATGGTGTATTAGCTTCTGCAGCTGGTATGGATAAGGTTGTGATGAAGAATATTTTTGCGCAGGCAGGTCTTCCGCAAGCGAATTATGTTTCATTCATTCGCAGTGAATGGGAAAAGGAGCGCGATGCCGTTTACATCAAGGTTGAGGAAGCTTTAGGCTATCCATGCTTTGTAAAGCCGGCTAACTTAGGGTCTAGCGTAGGGATTAGCAAGTGTAAAAATCGCGAGGAGCTAGAGGCTGCGTTTGAAGAAGCATTTCAATTTGACCGGAAGATTATTATTGAAGAAAATATTACAGGCCGCGAAATCGAAATTGGCGTACTTGGTAACGATGACCCACAATGCTCTGTTGTTGGGGAGATTGCACCGAAGAAGGAATTTTACGATTATAAGGCAAAATATATAGATGGCGATACAGCTCTTATGATTCCAGCAGAGGTAACGCAGGAGGAATATGAGACAATCCGAGAATATGCAATTCAAGCTTTTAAGGCACTTGACGGAGCAGGCCTGACGAGAGCAGATTTCTTCTTAACGAAGGAAGGAAACGTATATATCAATGAAGTAAATACAATGCCAGGCTTTACTCCGTTCAGCATGTTCCCTCTTCTTTGGCAGCAATCCGGCATGTCTTATCCGGAGCTGATTGAAAGGCTTGTACAGCTGGCAATTGAACGGTATGAAGAAAAGCAAAAAATTAAATATACTATTTAAAAACAAGGAAGCCCTGCTCGCAGTGCTTCCTTTCTGTAAGGAGAGTTTTTATGATTGGAAGATCGTTATCTCAGGTTCAGCAAATGGTAAACGGAAATGGTTTAGATGCAAAATGGGAAGATGTACGTATCCAGGGAGTGTCTATTGATTCGCGTAAAATAAGCGGCGGTAATTTATATATCCCCATTCAAGGTGAACGCTTTGATGGGCATGCTTTTGCGCAGTCTGCGTTAGAGAATGGTGCAGCTGCACTTCTTTGGCAGCAGGATGTACAGAACCCCCCTGATAATGTACCGGTTATTTTTGTTGATGATACATTAGCAGCGTTGCAGCAGCTAGCAAGAAGCTATCGGGATCAATTGGATGTCAAAATCATTGGGGTGACAGGAAGCAACGGGAAAACATCGGCAAAGGATATCGTTACGAGTTTATTGAGTACGAAATTTAAGGTGCAAAAAACAGAAGGTAACTTCAATAACCATATCGGTCTCCCTCTTACGATTTTGCGTCTAAAAGAGGACACTGAGATGGCTGTGCTTGAGATGGGCATGTCGGCACGCGGTGAAATTGAATTTCTATCTAAATTGGCTCGTCCGAACGCTGCTATTATTACAAACATTGGAGAATCACACTTAATGGAGTTGGGCTCACGTGCTGGCATTGCGGAGGCAAAGCTAGAAATTGTGCTCGGCTTGCAGGAGGGCGGCTTGCTTGTCTATAACGGTGATGAACCGCTGCTCACATCAAGAGTGAATGAAATGATAGATTTACCAGTAACCAAAGCAGCCTTTGGTAATCAAAAAGTGAATGATTACTATCCAACTTCTATCGCTCTAGATGCAACAGGTACGACGTTTACAATCAATCATGCCCCAGCCCTGTCCTTTTTTCTGCCTGTGCTCGGCAAGCATAATGTATACAATGCACTAGCATGTATGGCAATTGCGGAATTTTTCGGTGTAACATGGGAAGAGATGAAGCAAGGGTTAGCGCAGTTGCAGTTGACGGGCATGCGTATGGAGGTTATCAAGACGGACAATGGCTTGACGGTTATTAATGATGCCTATAATGCAAGCCCGACATCGATGAGAGCAGCGCTGTTGCTGATGGATGAGCTGCAAGGCTTTTCTCATAAAATTGCTGTTCTTGGTGATATGCTAGAACTTGGTAATCAAGAGGTGGAGTTTCACTATGAAATTGGTCAAAGCATTAACCCCGCTCGTATTGATTACGTATTTACGTATGGTAATTTAGGGAGGCATATTGCAAAGGGAGCGGCTGAACACCTTGGCAGTCATCGTGTGAAGGCTTATGATGATAAAGAAGCTTTGGTGAAAGACTTAAAAGAGCTTGTGGGTGCGAAGGATGTTGTGTTAGTGAAGGCATCTCGCGGCATGCGACTTGAAGAAGTGATTGCGGGGCTGCGATAGGACAGGAAGCAGCAAGACTCGGCTAGAGTCTTGCTGTTTTTGAGTCCTGTTTCGGGGAGTATTAAAAAAATGTAAGTGCAACTATATTTCTGTCTTCGCCCAAGAACAGGGCTCACCAATCGGCGAGTTTTCTTTACACTTGTCAGAGTATAAATTTCCAGCTAGAGGCGAATTCGACGTAGTCGGAAACTTTAGCGGAAAAGTGTAAGTGCAACTACGCCTTTGTCTTCGCTCAAGAGCAGGGCTCGCCAGTCGGCGAGTTTTCTTTACACTTGTCAGAGTATAAATTTCCAGCTAGAGGCGAATTCGACGTAGTCGGAAATTTTAGCGGAAAAGTGTAAGTGCAACTACGCCTCTGTCTTCGCCCAAGGGCAGGGCTCGCCAGTCGGCGAGTTTTCTTTATAAGCATGATATACTTTCTTTGGTATATACATAAAGAGAGGATATTGTGAGTATGATATAAGCATCTGTACGTATAAAAATGGGAATCTGTCTAATGAAATAGCCATTTCTCAATAGATCATGTACTTGTTCTTTGTTTTAGTGTGTAAAAAGAATATAGTGGATGGATTATAAATATGAAACGGGACAATACTTAGTAAAGAGGCTACCTGAGATTATTCAGGGACTGAAAAGCAGATTAATATGCCCTTATTCGAAATAATGGAAGAAGGAGTTTGCTTTTTCCAACGGCAAAACTTATAATGGGTAAAGTACATGAGAGTTCGTATTTTCCAATATTTAATTTATAAATGGAGTTTGCCCGTTATCATAAGTGAAAAGTTCGACTTTGGGAAATATCAGCTAAGGGCATTTTCTGCGGCGCGGGGAATGTCTTTTTTTCAGTAGACAGCAATACGAAAGAGAAAAGGAGAAGTAAACATTGACAACATTTAGAGAATTAGGATTAAGTGAACAACTGCTCAAATCCGTAGAAAAAATGGGTTTTGAAGAAGCGACGCCAATTCAGGCAGAAACAATCCCAACAGCGCTTGAAGGGTCAGACATTATCGGTCAGGCACAAACAGGAACAGGAAAGACAGCGGCTTTTGGATTACCGCTCTTAGATAAAATCGATACAAGATCTGATACAATTCAAGGGATTGTTATTGCCCCTACACGTGAACTTGCAATTCAAGTATCTGAAGAGTTATACAAAATCGGCTACCATAAGCGCGTAAGAATTTTACCGATTTATGGTGGGCAGGATATTAACCGCCAAATTCGCTCTTTAAAGAAACACCCTCATATTATCGTCGGAACGCCGGGACGTATTTTAGATCATATTAACCGCAAAACACTTCGTTTACAAAATATTGAAACGGTTGTCCTAGATGAAGCGGATGAAATGCTGAACATGGGCTTTATTGAAGATATTGAGTCTATCTTAAGTGATGTTCCAGAAGAGCATCAAACATTATTGTTCTCTGCCACAATGCCAGAGCCAATTCGCCGCATTGCTGAGCGCTTCATGAAAGAGCCTAAAATTATTAAAGTTAAGTCAAAAGAAGTAACAATGCCAAACATTCAGCAGTTCTATCTAGAAGTGCAAGAGAAGAAGAAATTTGATATTTTAACTCGTTTACTGGATATTCAATCTCCAGAATTAGCTATTATTTTTGGCCGCACGAAGCGCCGCGTAGATGAATTATCTGAGGCACTAAACCTGCGTGGATATGCTGCTGAAGGAATTCATGGTGACTTGTCTCAAGCTAAGCGCCTTTCTGTCTTGAAGAAGTTTAAGGAAGGTTCCATTGAAGTGCTTGTAGCAACTGATGTAGCTGCTCGCGGCTTAGACATTTCAGGCGTTACACATGTATACAACTTTGATATTCCGCAAGATCCAGAATCATATGTACACCGCATTGGCCGTACAGGACGCGCTGGAAAAACAGGAATTGCGATGCTGTTTGTAACGCCGCGTGAATTCGGACAGCTGAAAAATATCGAACGTACAACAAACCGTAAGATTGACCGTATGACTCCACCGACATTAGACGAAGCGTTAGAAGGACAGCAACGTTTGATTGCCGAGAAGCTGGCGAGCGTGTTAGAAACGGAAAATCTGTCTTACTACAAACGTATGGCTGAAGAACTGTTAGAAGAAAATGATTCTGTAGCAGTAGTAGCTGCTGCGTTAAAGCTTATGACAAAAGAGCCAGATACAACGCCGGTTCAATTAACTGATGAGCCACCAGTCGTTTCAAAAGATAGAAACCGTGGCAGAGGCGGAGATCGTAACCGAGGCGGTGGAGATCGTAACCGAGGCGGTGGAGATCGCAATAGAGGCGGAGACCGTGGCGGAGATCGTGGAGCAAGAAACCGTAAAGGCGGCCCTCGCAAGGATTTTTCAAGAGACCGTAATGACGGACGTGGCGGAGACGGACGCAGCCGTAAAGCGCCTGTAGCAAAGCAATTGTAAGATAGAATATGTTGAAGGAAGCCCATACGATTCGTGTGGGCTTCTTGCTTTTTCTTACACTGTAAGAAGGTGTAAATTTCCAGCTAGAAGCGAATTCGACGGAGTCGGAAATTTGAGGAATACAGTGTAAGTGCAACTACGCCTCTGTCTTCGCTCAAGGGCAGGGCTCGCCAATCGGCGAGTTTTCTTTATATTTTGGGGGAATACTACATACACGCTACTAGGAAAAGAGGAATTGTATGCTCGTACGACTTGGTTATGTAGCTATGAGTGTTCATCTTCAAAATGCCTCGCCGTCTCAAACGATGACATTTGCACAATTTCAGCGTTTGAAGGATCGGGATGCAGCGATCCGGAAGCTTGAACGGATTGCAAGCTCGAATTTAGAGAATTGTTTACGGCTGTTAAAGCATAATTCTGGTCATGATATCGCGTTTTTTCGCTTTAGCTCGAAGCTTATTCCATTAGCTAATCACGAGGAACTGCCAGGTTGGGATTACATCTTACCGCTAAAGGACAAGTTGCTTGCGCTAGCATCTTATATCAAGGAGCATAATATGCGTGTTGATTTTCATCCAGATCATTTTGTTGTGCTGAATTCTCCTGGTGAAGATATTTTAAAGCAATCCTTAAAGACATTGCGTATGCATTACCGGCTTTTAAGAGGAATGCGTGTTGATCCGAAGCATCGCTGTGTTCTTCATGTAGGCGGCGGATACTCTGATAAAGAGATGGCGCTAGAGCAATTTATTATGAACTGGGGCGATGTTCCAAGGGGAATACAGGACATGATTATGCTTGAAAATGATGATACAACATTTACTCTTCATGAGACATTGTATCTTGGGGAAAAGCTCGCTGTTCCGGTAGTTTTTGATTATCACCATCACCTTACCAATGATGGTAGCTTGGATTGGCGTGAGGATTGGCCTCGGGTTGTTGAGACATGGAAGCATTCTGCATTGCCAATTAAGATGCATATCTCAAGTCCGCGTGACGAAAGGGATCCGCGTGCTCATGCCGATTATATTGACCCTGCCATGTTTTTAACGTTTTTACGTGAAATAAAGGGAAGTGTTTCGCAGGTCGACTGTATGATTGAAGCAAAGCAAAAGGATGAGGCTTTGTTTCAGCTTATGCAGGATATGCAAAAACAGAATGATATTGAAATAGTAGATGGGGCCAGCTTTTATATCAAATAGAGCTAGCCCCATTCTTTTGTAAAAAACGGCGACAGAATTCCTCCGGAGAGTAGCCCACCTAAATGAGCAGCAATGTTTACCGAATTTTCCAGGAAGGTCATAGAAACTAAGAACAGAAGCAGCAGAATGAATACAGTCAAATGTTGTTTTGTATAATGCCGCTTTTGCAGATAGAAAAGATACAGCTGCATTCCTAGCAAGCCAAAAATGGCGCCGGATGCTCCTACATGTATAAAGGATAGAGGCATGAGAAAATAGGTAGCTATATTACCGCAAATTCCTGTAAAAAGAAACAGGAAACAGAATCGCAATTTGCCAAGCTGAGGCTCAAGATATGCTCCCAGTAGCAATAAACTTAGACAATTGGAAAGCAAATGAGAAAAATCTGTATGAAGGAACACAGGTGTTAGGAATCGCCACCATTCCCCCGCGGCTATACAAGAGTTACAGCCGGTCCCAAGCGGAATCAGCAGACGGGAAAAGCACCAAGTCATTATCTGTATTGCTAGTATGGTGACAGTGACGAGAGGAAGACGAATCGGCAAATAACGGGACTGTACAATCAAATCAAATTCCAACCTCCTTTTGTACAAAGCTGTTGGTCTCTGCTATTCTACAGTATGAATGGAAAAAGAGAATTAGAAGAAGGAAGGTACAACCATGGTTATCGGAACGGGAATCGATATTATTGAACTGGACCGAATTGCAAAGCTGATAGAGGCACAGCCAAAGTTTTTGGATCGGATTTTAACGGGACGGGAGCGAGAGAAGGCAGAGCAGCTGCGTGGTCAGAGGAGGACGGAGTTTGTTGCAGGACGGTTTGCTGCTAAGGAGGCGTATGCGAAAGCGGTTGGAACTGGATTTGGCAGGGACCTTAGTTTTTTAGATATTGAAGTTGATAATGATGAGCGAGGAAAACCAGTGTTACATGCTGCTTCTCCCTATACAATTCATGTATCCATTAGTCACAGTAAACAATTTGCTGTGGCGCAGGTGATTATCGAAAGCCCGTCAAGCTAGTCTGCATATTCCCTATTCTTGTCTCATATATTTGAGTAGCGGCAGGGGAGGCATAGCCTTCCAGTTACTTATGAGACAAAGGGGTTGAGGGAATGAGAAAACAGCTGTTACCATTACTGCTTGGACTTTTGCTGATTGTTGCTTTGGCTGGCTGTGGACAGAAAACCAAGGAGGATGTTATCTCAGATTTAAAAGCAAAGGTAGAGAATATGAAGGGCTATCGGGCGGAGGCGGAGCTATCAATCAAAACTGGTACAGAGCCGCAGGTATATAGTGTGGAGATTTGGCACAGCAAGCCTTCGTATTATCGCGTGAATCTAAAGAATGCGAAAAAGGATCAAAGCCAAATTATTTTGCGTAACGATGAAGGTGTGTTTGTATTAACGCCTGCTTTAAACAAAAGCTTCCGTTTTCAAAGCGATTGGCCGCAAAATAGCAGTCAGGCTTACTTATTCGAGTCACTTGTTCGAGATGTGTTAAAAGACAAAGATGCAGTATTTAAAAGCACAGATAAAGCCTACGTGTTTGAAACAAAAACAAATTATCAAAATAATAATGTGATTCCAAAGCAAGAGATTACCTTCAGCAAAAAGGACTTAGCACCTGTTTCAGTCAAATTGATGGATCCTGATCAAAATGTACTTGTGCAGGTGGATTTTTCAAATGTAAAGTTTGATGCAAAATTTGATAAGGGTGCATTTGATACGAAACGCAATATGTCTAGTGCACAAATGGAGGTACCAACAACAGCGGAACAGGATAAACCATTCTCTGTCCTATATCCAAGCGATGTACCGCAAGGAATGGAACGTAAAGAAGAAAAAGAACTGCAAACCTCCAGCGGTAAGCGTGTTATTGTCACGTACAATGGCAATAAAAAGTCCTTTACTTTAATTCAGGAAAAAGCACGAGTATCTGCAACTGGCACGGCTATTTCTGTAAGTGGCGAGCCAGTAGATTTAGGCTTTACTGTAGGAGCATTGACGGAGGATTCCGTAACATGGTCGTATAATGGGGTGGATTATATGCTTGCAGCCAAAGGCTTGACGCAGGAAGAGCTCCTTATGGTGGCGCGTTCCGTCTATGAAAAGTCATCGAAATAGAGAAGAAAAAACGCGGCAGGGTAACTTGCCGCGCTTTTTTGAAGGAGTTTATCCTAGACAAGCTATTGTATCCAAGACAAAAAAGGAAACAACCATCATCCTATTTTACACTGTAAGAAAGTATAAATTTCTAGCAGGAAGCCCATTCGACGTAGTGAGAAATTTTAGGAATACAGTATAAGTGCAACTACGCCTTTGTCTTCCCCAAAGGCAGGGCTCGCCAATCGGCGAGTTTTCTTTATAAATATTTCTGTATACCAAAATAAAAATCCTTTCCTTTTTTGTCAGCAATATCATTGACAACCGCTGTGCAGCAGGTCGATAATCAAGGAGGAATTACAAATGCAAAAAAACGTGAATATATAAGAATAAGCATCGCATATCGTATAAGGGAAGTGTTCTTTAAATGAAAGGGTCAATGTTTTACCGCGATACATGGGTAGAGGTAAATTTGGATGCTATATATACCAATGTAGCCAACGCCAAGCATCATGTAGGGGAAGGAACTGAAGTTATCGCGGCTGTTAAGGCAAATGCCTACGGTCATGGCTACGTACCTGTAGCGAAGACGGCTTTGGAGGCGGGAGCAAGTCGGCTTGCGGTTGCATTTTTGGATGAGGCGCTTTTATTACGAAAGGAAGGCATTACAGCCCCAATTCTTGTATTAGGAGCTTCACGCCCCGAAGATGCGGCAATTGCAGCCGAGTATAACATTGCTTTAACGGTATTTCGTTCTGAATGGCTAGAGCAGGTGAAGCAAGGGAAGGATTTTGCTAGTCCGCTCTCTTTACATTTTAAGTTTGACACCGGCATGGGGCGCCTCGGTATTCAAACGGAGGAAGAATTGGCAAGCTGTCTCGGTGCTATCGAAGATTCACCTTTCTTTTTCCTGGAAGGGGCATATACACATTTTGCAACAGCAGATAGTGTGGATGTTTCCTATTTTGAAGGGCAGTATGCACGATTTTTACAGCAGTTGGAATGGATGAAGGAGCGCGATGTGCATCCACCGCTTATACATTGCGCAAACAGTGCGGCAAGCTTACGTTTTTCGCAGTGTATTTTCAATACAGTCCGCATCGGGATTGCTATGTACGGTTTGACACCATCTCCGGAAATTAATCATCTTCTTCCTTATCCGTTACAGGAAGCTTTTTCCCTGCACAGTAAAATTACGCATGTGAAGCAAGTGAAAATAGGGAGTGGCATTAGTTATGGTGCAACCTATAAAGCTAAGGAGAAGGAATGGATTGCAACTGTACCAGTCGGGTATGCAGATGGTTGGATTCGAAAAATGCAAGGATTTGAGGTTCTTGCGGATGGGCATCGTGTTCCGATCGTTGGTCGTGTTTGTATGGATCAATTTATGGTTCGCCTTCCACATGAGCTGCCTGTCGGTACAAAGATTACACTGCTCGGCAAACAAAATAGAGAATGTGTTAGCATTGACGATGCAGCTGCGCACGCAGAGACGATTAACTACGAGATTCCGTGTCTGATTAGCTTTCGAGTCCCGCGTGTCTATATAAAAAACGGTGCAGTATTCCAGACAGATAATATATTAGTCGACTCAGAAAAGTTTTAGAGCGGTGAATGTTTTTCATTTTAGATGGAAAACATAAGCAAGGAATCAGGAAGTCTTTGCAACAGAGCCCATACAATGGTATTATGAAAATAGGTGTCAATATATATCGGTGTGTGTAGTTGATGGTGGAGGTGTATTTTTGTGTCCGAATCGAGTGTAACTACTACAGAAATAGTTGTTCGTCTGCCGAAACAAATGGTAAATGAGCTAGATGGAATCGGAAAGCAAGAGAATAGAAATCGTAATGATTTAATTTGTCAAGCAACTCAATTATTATTGCGTCAACATAAGACAAAGAAACGCTATCAGCATGAGTCTATGAGACGTGGATATATTGAGATGGGTAAGATTAATCTGGGCATCGCATCTGAAGCTTTCTTAGCAGAATACGAAGCAGAGCATACAGTAGAACGCTTAGTTAGCGGGGGGTAATCCTTTGATTGTAAAGCGCGGCGACGTGTATTTTGCAGATCTTTCCCCGGTTGTTGGTTCTGAGCAAGGTGGCGTTCGTCCTGTTCTTGTTATCCAAAACGACATCGGGAACCGATTTAGCCCTACTGTCATTGTAGCAGCCATTACAGCACAAATTCAGAAAGCAAAGCTGCCGACTCATGTAGAAATTGATGCGAAGAGATACGGATTCGAGAGAGACTCCGTCATTTTGCTTGAACAAATCCGGACGATCGATAAGCAACGTTTAACGGATAAAATTACTCATTTGGATGAGGAAATGATGGACCGTGTGGACGAAGCGGTACAGATTAGTTTAGGACTGATAGATTTTTAAACCATCACGAAGCTGCTCTCTTATTGGAGCAGCTTTTTTCATGAGTGTATTATTGTAGGAAATAAGTAGGTTATATACAATTTGTTGAATGGGAGGCGTGTTTTTTGCAAGCAGAAGCAGTAGAAGGGCGTAACGTATTCATCACAGATATTTCAAAGGAGCTTGGGGTTGCAAGGAAGTATGTGGCCAGCGTTATCAATCTGACTGAAGAAGGCAATACGGTGCCATTCATTGCTCGTTATCGTAAGGAGATGACGGGGTCTTTAGACGAAGTGCAAATCCGTACCATCTTGGAGAAATGGCAGTATATCGTAAACTTGGAAGCAAGGAAAGCGGAAGTTCTTCGTCTGATTGAGGAAAAAGGAAAGCTGACCGACGAGCTTCGCCGCAATATTGAAGCGGCGACAAAGCTGCAGGAGGTAGAAGATCTATACCGTCCGTATAAGGAAAAAAGACGAACAAAAGCAGCGATTGCAAAGGAGAAGGGGTTAGAGCCATTAGCTAATTGGCTGCTGTCTTTTCCGGTGCATGGTGATGTTCTAGCGAGAGCACGGGAATATATCGACGTGGAGAAGGCTGTGCAAACAGAGGAAGAGGCACTGCAGGGCGCAAAGGATATTATTGCCGAGCAAATCTCTGATGAGGCGTCCTACCGAAAATGGATTCGTGATGCTACGTTTCGAAATGGAAGCATTTCTTCTTCGGTTAAGGATGAAGAAAAAGACGATAAAAAGGTATATGAGATGTATTATAGCTACACAGAGCCCATTCAAAAAATTGTTCCTCACCGTATCTTGGCAATGAATCGTGGTGAGAGTGAAGGGATTTTAAAGATAGCCGTGATGCCCCCGGGTGAAGAGAGTGTGCAGTATTTATATAAGCGTACGGTAAAATCCCCTGCTTCACCAGCAGCACAATACGTGGCAGAGGCGGCAGAGGATGCTTATAAGCGCCTTATCGAACCTTCCATTGAAAGAGAGATTCGCAAGGAGTTAACAGAGCGGGCTGAGGAGCAGGCGATTCATATTTTCTCGGAGAACCTTCGTAATTTGCTGCTGCAGCCACCTATGAAAGGAAAGGTTGTTCTCGGTGTAGACCCAGCATATCGCACAGGGTGCAAACTTGCCGTTGTGGATGAGACCGGAAAGGTCATGCAAATAGGAGTGATTTACCCGCATCCACCGAAGGCAAAACCAGCGGAAGCAAGAGAAGCCTTCATTTCAATTTTACATACATATAATATTGAAGTTGTTGCAATCGGAAATGGTACAGCATCCCGTGAGACGGAACAATTTGTAGCTGATATTTTAAAAGCAATGGACCGGGATATTTTCTATATTATCGTCAATGAAGCTGGAGCAAGTGTCTACTCGGCTTCTGATGTAGCACGTGAGGAATTCCCTGAATTACAAGTGGAAGAGCGCAGTGCAGTCTCCATTGCCCGCCGTCTTCAAGATCCTTTGGCCGAACTGGTGAAAATTGATCCAAAATCGGTAGGTGTCGGGCAGTACCAGCACGATGTGTCTCAAAAGCGTTTAAGTGAGTCGCTGACATTTGTTGTGGAAACAGCGGTCAACCAGGTAGGGGTAAATGTGAATACAGCCTCTATTTCTCTTTTACAATATGTATCAGGTCTGACAAAGACGGTAGCTAAAAATATTGTAAAGCAGCGTGAAGAGAGCGGGAAATTTACAGGTCGCTCCCAGTTGAAAAAAATTCCACGCTTAGGGGCAAAAACATATGAACAGTGCATTGGATTCTTGCGTGTTTTGGAAGGCGACAATGCCCTAGACAAGACAAGCATTCATCCTGAGCGTTATGATGATGTTACAAATCTACTGGAGCAGCTTGGATTTACAGTAAATGATTTAGGCGAGCCTCAATTGAAGCAAGCTCTAGAGGAAGTAAATGTATCCGAGCTGTCAGAGAAAACGGGTATAGGAGAACCGACTTTACGTGATATTATTGATGCCCTCATTCGTCCAGAACGTGACTTGCGGGAGGAGTTTCAAAAGCCGCTTTTAAAGAAAGACGTTCTTCAATTAGAGGATTTAAAACGCGGTATGGAGTTAGAAGGAACTGTACGCAATGTAGTGGACTTTGGAGCATTTATTGATATCGGTGTAAAACAGGATGGGCTTGTTCATATCTCTAAACTGAAAAAGGGTTTTGTTAAGCACCCTCTTGATGTTGTTTCGGTTGGGCAAATCGTCAAGGTATGGGTGGATGGTGTAGATATGAAAAAAGGACGTGTTTCTTTGTCTATGCTGCCGCTGTCGGAATAAAACAATCGAGGGAGTGAACGAGGAACACTCCCTTGATTAACGTTGGAGTTTTTTGTAGAAAAACCAACACTCATTTAATACTCTAATTTGATAACGGTTTTTTTCAAAATAGGCGCGGCGAATTTGATTTTGCAGCCAAGTCGGCATGAATATCCCTCCTCTAAATGTAAGATAGGGCGGATATATGAAAAGTATATGCGCGGGACGAAGAGAGGGTGTTAAATAAATGAAGGAAGAAGAATTACAACATCTTGTGGAGGAGGTATCCCTCCAATACTTCAAGCTTCCATTTTGTCATAAGGCATTGTTTAATAAGCGTCTTCGTACAACTGGCGGAAGGTATTTGCTGCAAAGTCATCATATTGAGCTAAGTTATAATTATTACGAAGCGTTCGGGAAAGAGGAGCTTATTGAAGTGATTAAGCATGAGCTTTGCCATTATCATTTGCATTTAGCAGGCAAGGGGTATAAACACCGAGATGCTGATTTTCGCAGGCTGTTGGCAGAAGTTGGAGCGCCACGCTTTTGTAAAACGATTCCGGGTGCAGCCTCGAGGAGAAGGCTTTCGTCATATATGTATGAATGTACATCATGTGGGCTTCAATATGCACGAAAAAGAAGAGTCGATACAAATCGGTATCGATGTGGAAAATGCAAAGGTAAGCTAGCTGAGATCAAAAAATGTGTTGACACTTAAGTTTCGATAAAGTATTATTATAAACGTGTCACAACGAAAGTGATCAAAAAATAAATTGAATTATTTGTTGACATTTTATATTGAAAAATATAAAATATAAGAAGTCTCAATAAGACGATGGTTTTTATCGTTATCGAGATGCGTTTCATTATTCCGCAATAGCTCAGCGGTAGAGCAATCGGCTGTTAACCGATAGGTCGTAGGTTCGAATCCTACTTGCGGAGCCAAATAGAGAAGTACCCAAGTGGCTCAAGGGGCTCCCCTGCTAAGGGAGTAGGTCGGGTAACCGGCGCGAGGGTTCGAATCCCTTCTTCTCTGCCAGATGGCCCGTTGGTCAAGCGGTTAAGACACCGCCCTTTCACGGCGGTAACACGGGTTCGAATCCCGTACGGGTCACCAACATTATGGAGGATTAGCTCAGCTGGGAGAGCATCTGCCTTACAAGCAGAGGGTCGGCGGTTCGAGCCCGTCATCCTCCACCATATCTGGTTCCGTGGTGTAGTGGTTAACATGCCTGCCTGTCACGCAGGAGATCGCGGGTTCGATCCCCGTCGGGACCGCCACTAAAACTTCTAGTGAATAGAAGTTGTTTTTTATGGATGTATAACATAAAGTTTCATCGATGGGCTATAGCCAAGCGGTAAGGCAACGGACTTTGACTCCGTCATTCGTTGGTTCGAATCCAGCTAGCCCAGCCATCATGAGCCATTAGCTCAGTCGGTAGAGCATCTGACTTTTAATCAGAGGGTCGAAGGTTCGAGTCCTTCATGGCTCACATTTTGCGGGTGTGGCGGAATTGGCAGACGCACCAGACTTAGGATCTGGCGCCTTTGGCGTGGGGGTTCGAGTCCCTTCACCCGCACCATTTTATTTAGACGCGGTCGTGGCGGAATAGGTAGACGCACCATCTTGAGGGGGTGGCGGGCATTGCTCGTGCGAGTTCGAGTCTCGCCGACCGCACCAAAAAAAACTTGCATTAATAAATTGAATATGTTATTATGTAAAAGTCGCCTTCGAAAGAAGTGTGAATGACTGTATAAAACGTGCGCCCGTAGCTCAATTGGATAGAGCGTCTGACTACGGATCAGAAGGTTATGGGTTCGAGTCCTTTCGGGCGCGTTTGAACGGGAAGTGGCTCAGCTTGGTAGAGCACCTGGTTTGGGACCAGGGGGTCGCAGGTTCAAATCCTGTCTTCCCGATATGCGGGTGTAGTTTAATGGTAGAACTTCAGCCTTCCAAGCTGATAGCGTGGGTTCGATTCCCATCACCCGCTCCAAAT
>NZ_JASATP010000063.1:0-28670 GCF_038440375.1 Bacillus sp. OTU530 | reverse complement strand
TAAAGAAAACTCGCCGATTGGCGAGCCCTGCTCTTGGGCGAAGACAGAGGCGTAGTTGCCCCTATACTGTATTCCTAAAATTTCTCACTACGTCGAATTGTCTTCTAGCTAGAAATTTATACTTTCTTAAAGTGCAAAAAAACCGCCTCAATCAGCGGTCTTCCCTCGGTACAAAAAGCTCTAAATGATGATACAAGTTTTCAAACTCCATCGGTGCATCGCCGCCGTATTCTCCATCTAGATTAATCATAAGTTTTTCAGGAGTGTATACTTTAATACGATTTGCCTGCGTATATAAAATTTGCGGATTATTAATATGCTCCCCGCGTAGCGCCTGTGATGCTGCTTTAATCAAGTCAGCGATGGACCCCCTCTTTAAAACAAGCAAATCAAATAAGCCATCATTAATAGAAGCGTATGGAGCCACCTTTTCAAAGCCGCCCACTGAAGTAGTATTCGTAATGAGGAAAAGTGTAATCTCCTCATTTAGCATCTTCCCGTCATATTCAATTTCTACATATGTCGGATGCAAGGACGGGAGCATTTCAATTCCCTTTAAGTAATATGCAAGCTGTCCCAAAACCGTTTTGAGCTTACTTGGTACTTCAAAAGTTAATTCTGTAATGCGGCCGCCACCGGCGATGTTAATAAAGTACTTATCATTGGCGCGTCCAATATCAAGCGGAAGCGAATAACCTTCACAAATAATATCAGCAGCTTCTTCAATGGAACGATTCACACCAATAGCACGGGCAAAGTCATTTGTTGTACCAACCGGAATGATACCAAATTTCGGACGATGCTCCGCACCGACCAATCCGTTCACAACTTCATTAAGCGTTCCATCTCCCCCAGCCGCAATGACCACATCAAACTTCCGCTCCACTGCCTTCCTTGCCGCCTTTGTCGCATCACCTGCTCCCGTTGTGGCATGACAAGAGGCCTCGTAGCCTGCTCGTTCTAATTTCTGCAGAACTTCCGGCAAATGCTTTTTAAATAGCTCACGTCCGGAAGTAGGGTTATAAATGATTCTTGCACGTTTCATTTACACATCATCCTACTTATTTAATATTTCGCATGATAAAAAATCCTCTAAATCTAGATGTATCATCATTATAATCATTTTGCAACTATCTTAGTATGTCTAAACAAACGTTTGATGATCTTCCTGCAAAAGATATATAAGTTTGGTAAAGAAAACTCGCCGATTAGCAAAGACGGAAGCATAGTTACACTTATACCGGATTCCCAAAATTTATTAATACGTCAAATGGTCCTCCAGATAAAAATTTATACCTTCTTCAAACGGAAGAAAAACCAACGATTCATACGGCAGGAATCGTTGGTTTTTTTGTTATACGCAAGAGATGGCTAGCGTTTTTGGACTTGTCCAGCGCCCCAGCTTTTCTTATCGTTTCGCAATCTCCTCAAGCAATAGCTTGTTTACAAGAGGCGGGTTTGCTTGTCCTTTTGTTGCCTTCATGACCTGACCAACAAAGAAACCGAGTGCTTTTTCTTTACCATTCTTATAATCTTCAATCGATTGCGGACCTTTATCTAACGCTTCGTTGATGATTCTGCGCAATTCTCCCTCATCAGAGATTTGGACAAGACCCTTTTCCTTTACAATTGCTTCTGGGTCTCCACCCTTTTCAACTAGATCAACAAAGATTTGCTTCGCAATCTTAGAAGAAATTGTGCCGTTTTCGATTAGCTTAATCATCGCTGCAAGACTTTCTGGTTTTAAAGCAATCTCATCAAGCTCTTTACCATTTTTGTTAAGATAAGCCGATACATCGCCCATTAACCAATTCGAAGCAAGCTTTGCATCTGCGCCACTTACAACGGCAGCATCAAAGAAATCGGACATTTCCTTTGTTACTGTCAATACCGCTGCATCGTAAGCTGGTAAGCCAAGCTCCTCTACATAGCGCTTTTTACGTGCATCCGGCAGCTCAGGAATCTCTGCACGAATGCGTGCCTTCCACTCATCATCAATGTATAAGTCTACTAAATCTGGATCCGGGAAGTAGCGGTAATCATCAGAGCCTTCTTTTACACGCATCAAGAGTGTTGTTTTTGTCGACTCATCGTAGCGGCGTGTTTCTTGATCAATTACTCCACCCGCACGCAGCACTTCTGCCTGACGGATTTCTTCATATTCTAAGCCTTTTTGTACAAAAGCAAAGGAATTTAAGTTTTTCAGCTCTGTTTTTGTACCGAATTCCTTTTGCCCAACTGGACGAAGGGAAATGTTTGCATCACAGCGAAGTGAGCCTTCTTCCATTTTACAGTCAGATACACCCGTATACTGGATAATAGACTTCAGCTTCTCTAAATATGCATATGCTTCCTCTGGCGTACGGATATCCGGCTCAGATACGATTTCAATGAGCGGTGTTCCTTGGCGGTTTAAATCCACTAGAGAGAAGCCGTCGCCTGTATGCGTTAATTTTCCCGCATCCTCTTCTAAATGAAGACGCGTAATACCAATTCGTTTTTTCTCACCGTTTACTTCAATATCAATCCAGCCGTGTTCACCAATTGGCTTATCATATTGAGAAATCTGATATGCCTTCGGATTGTCCGGATAAAAGTAATTTTTTCGGTCAAACTTTGTTTCTGTTGCAACCTGACAATTCAGTGCCATTGCTGCCTTCATCGCAAATTCTACCGCTTTTTTATTCACCACCGGCAATACGCCTGGATATCCTAATTCAATTACGCTCGTGTTCGTGTTTGGAGGCGCACCGAATTCATTTGGACTTGCGGAGAAAATTTTTGAGTTTGTTTTTAACTCAACGTGAACCTCTAACCCTATGACTGTTTCAAACTCCATCTCTTTTCGCCCCCTTACAGCACCGGTTTTTGTTTATGGTAATTTGTCGCTTGCTCAAACGCATGTGCAACGCGATATACAGTTGATTCATCAAAGTGTTTTCCGATAATTTGCAGTCCAAGCGGTAAGCCGTTTGCCCCTAAGCCGCACGGAACAGAAATACCAGGAACACCCGCTAGATTTACTGGAATCGTAAGAATATCATTTGCATACATCGTTAATGGATCATCAATCTTTTCACCAATCTTAAACGCAGTGGACGGAGCAGTTGGCCCAATGATGACGTCATACTTCTCAAACACTTTTTCGAAGTCATTTTTAATTAACGTACGCACTTGTTGTGCCTTTTTATAATACGCATCATAATAACCGGAGCTTAACGCGAATGTACCAAGCATAATGCGGCGCTTTACTTCATCGCCAAAGCCTTCGCTGCGCGTTTGCTTGTACAGATCAATTAAGCTGGATGCATTATCAGAACGAACACCGTATCGTACACCGTCAAAGCGCGCTAGGTTAGCGGAAGCTTCTGAAGACGATAGCAAGTAATATGTAGCAAGCGCATATTTAGAATGCGGCAGGGATACTTCCTCCCACGTTGCGCCCATGCCCTCAAGTACCTTAAGAGCTGCAAGCACTGATTGACGCGCTTCCTCTCCTACTCCTTCTCCTAAGTACTCCTTCGGCACAGCAATACGCAAGCCCTTGACATCTCCTGTTAGAGCGGACAAATAGTCTGGTACATCTACAGGAGCAGAAGTTCCATCCATTTTGTCAACTCCAGCAATGGCTTGCAATAAGTATGCATTATCTGCAACAGTGCGCGTAATTGGCCCGATTTGATCGAGTGATGAAGCAAATGCGACAAGACCAAAGCGGGATACACGTCCATATGTAGGTTTTAAACCAACAACACCGCAATACGCAGCTGGCTGACGGATCGAACCGCCTGTGTCAGAGCCTAAAGAAAATAATACTTCCCCTGCCGCTACAGACGCAGCAGATCCACCGCTCGAGCCGCCTGGTACATATTCTATGTTCCATGGATTCTTCGTCGGTTTAAATCCAGAGTTTTCGTTGGAGGAACCCATCGCAAACTCATCCATATTTAACTTACCAATGGTAACTGTCTCTGCTGCTTGCAGCTTTTGTACAACTGTCGCATCATAAATTGGATCAAAGTTAGCTAAAATTTTGCTTGCGCATGTTGTGCGAAGACCTTTTGTAACAATATTGTCTTTCACACCAATTGGCAAACCAAACAACAAGCCGTACTCATCCGCCTTGCCCACTTTTCCGTCTAATTCCTTCGCTTTAGCGCGGGCGTTTTCTTCATCTAAAGTTAAAAACGCCTGTACCTTGTCCTCTACTTGTGCAATGCGTTTATAGGACTCAGCGACTAAGTCCGTAACAGAAATCTCTTTACTATGGAGCTTTTTGTGCAGCTCCGAAATTGAGTAATCAAATAAAGACATGCTCTCTCTCCTCTATTCCAAAATGGCAGGCACGCGAATTTGGTTCTCGTCGTGGTCCGGTGCATTTTTCAATACTTCTTCCACAGGCAAGCCTTTTTCCGCAACGTCTTCACGCATCACATTTTTAATATCCAATACGTGGGATGTTGGTTTTACATTTTGAGTATCTAACTCTTCTAATTGCTCAGCAAACGTTAAAATTGCATCCAATTGCTTGGAGAACTTCTCCGCTTCCTGCTCCGTAATTGCAAGACGCGCTAAATTTGCAACATGCTTTACAGTGTCTACAGAAATTCTTGACACGTTTCATCCACCTCCAGAAAAACTCGTTCTTTATGCAATAATATTGATGATACCAAACTTTTCAGATGTTAAGCAACCTGCGGCACGATACTTGCATAACTTTTACACAGAATCTAAGGAATACTTAGTACATTTTCGTGATGAAAGCGGTTTATTTTTCAGGAGAGCAGTTTAATTTTTGAAACCTATTCTATTGGGGACAAAAATACAGAAGACTCGCCGATTGGCGAGTCTTCTGGCAAAATTGCGCTTATACCTTGTTTCTGAAATTTCCTACTACGTCGAGTTCACTTCTAGATGAAAATTTATACTTTTTTAAAGTGGAAAAAAGGAAGGTGGGCATCCTCCCCTCACACTCCTTATTCAGAGCATTTCCGATGTCGTTTTCGCCTGCATATGAAGCAATAAGTAGTCAGGACCTCCTGCCTTTGAGTCTGTACCTGACATATTGAACCCGCCAAATGGCTGATATCCAACAATCGCACCTGTACAGCCGCGGTTGAAGTACAAATTGCCGACATGGAAATCCTCGCGCGCCTTCTCAATATGTTCACGATTATTCGAAATAACCGCACCTGTTAAGCCATACTCTGTATTATTTGCAATCTCAATCGCGTGATTGAAATCTTTGGCCTTACAAAACGCAACAACCGGCCCAAAAATTTCTTCCTTCATAATACGGGCATCCTCCGCCACATCTGCAAAAATCGTCGGCTGAATAAACCAGCCTTTAGAGTTGTCTCCCTCTCCTCCCGTCATCAGCTTTCCTTCCCGCTTCCCGATCTCTACATAACTCATTATCTTCTGAAAAGCTCCCTCATCATTTACAGGTCCCATATATGTTTCATATTGGGAAGGATCTCCGGTAATAAGCTGCTTCGTCAACGCTACTGCTCTTTCTAGCACATCATCGTACACATCCTCTACAATAACAGCGCGAGAACAAGCGGAGCACTTCTGACCGGAAAATCCAAATGCTGATGCAACAATCACTTGTGCCGCAAGCTCTAAATCTGCCTCCCGATCAACAACAATTGTATCCTTACCGCCCATTTCTGCAATCACACGCTTTAACCAAATTTGCCCTGGATTTACTCTAGCAGCCCGCTCATAAATACGGATTCCCACTTCCTTTGAACCTGTGAAGCTGATGAATCGCGTGCGAGGATGATCAACGATATAATCCCCTACTTCCGCACCGCTTCCAGGAATAAAGTTCACAACACCCGCTGGCAATCCAGCTTCCTCTAAGACCTCCATAAACTTTGCTGCTACAACAGGCGTCGTACTCGCCGGCTTGAGCAATACCGTATTTCCAGAAACAAGTGCTGCTGTTGTCATTCCTGCCATAATCGCAAAGGGAAAGTTCCAAGGAGAAATAATGACTCCGACCCCCAATGAGATATAAGTAAAACGGTTATATTCTATTTTACGGCTCTCTACCGGCATACCGTCCTTCAGCTTTAGCATTTGACGACCATAATACTCCATAAAATCAATAGCTTCCGCTGTGTCGGCATCCGCCTCCCTCCACGGCTTTCCTGCTTCCTTCACCAGCAGAGCAGAAAATTCATGTTTTCTGCGACGGACAATTGCGGCTGCTCGAAATAAAATATCTGCCCTCATTTCCGGTTTAGACTTTCTCCATGTTTGAAAGGCTTTGTCCGCAGCCTGCATAGCCCTCTCCGCCAGCTCACGATTTGCCTTTGAAACTCGTCCAATAATCTGCTCTTTATTTGCGGGGTTTACAGATACAATCTTATCCTCTGTTACAACCCGTTCACTCCCAATTTGTAACGGATAATCCTGCCCCAGATACGCGTCTACTATCTTAAGGCCTTCTTCAAATGCAAGGCGATTCTCCTCTAGACTAAAGTCAGTAAACGGCTCATGATTATAACGTATTACCATCATCCTTCCCCCTCTCTAATTTCTCGCATCACTACAGGATTACTGGACTCCATGTTGTTTTGGTAATTGCTCCTCCATTTCTTGTATCAATGTACATTGCTGGAGATAGCTCCTCAATGTAATATATTCTGCTATTTTCCCGCTTATGTCCTTACCAATTTCACAGTTTAGATGTTTCATCCTATTGAATATCCACCACCTACTTGGTAACACGTCTTTCCCACAAGAGGGCTGCTGTTGGTCAAAGGTGGGGGATTCCGTATTTTTCTTCCTAGGAAGTGAAATACAGGGCCGCTCAATAGACTTCTCACCGGACAAATAAGGAGAGCTCACACTTTCTTGTAAGAGAAAATGTCCCATATTGTAATCCACATCAACATGTGTTTGTCAGCTACACTTAATGGTAAAGATCCCGAGCTGGAAACTTATACTTTCTTAGTAGTGCAGGCATAACCATCCGTATAACTAGGGCTGTTGCATCCCAAACGAAATATACCTATGCCCTATTAACAGAAAAAAGGTGATCAAAAGGAGCAGTACGCCTTTCAATCACCTTATTAAAACTTGTAAGAAGATATAAATCCCCAACCAAAAACGAATTCAACGCAGCAGGAAATTTTAGGTGCAAGTGCAGCTGCATTCCAAAATCAAAGCTAGCTGCCCACCTCAAGCGCCTTAAATCCCATTCAGCTATTCCTAACTAAAAATATGAACAACCGGTTCCTCCTGATCCACATCACGGGTAATGACCGCTTCTGGATTATTCACAGAGTAAATATTTACTTCTACCTTTATATAATTCGGGAAATGCTCCATCACAAGGCCGGTTACATACTGAGTAAAGCCAATAATCTCAGCCTTTCCATTAAATTGCACAGGAATACTAATCTTTAGCTCCTGCAGCTGACCATCCTTATAAAAGCCGCGTCCGACAACAGCTGTGAAATCATCAGGGAAATACTCCGAAAGATCAGAACGGAAATTAGAAACTTTCATAGCATCCTCCCGATAATTTTTAGATGCCTCATCAGATGGAAATAGATAATACTTTTCGTCTACACTTTCCCAATCATCAGCTGTCTCGTCGCCTTTATCCACCTTTGTATATGCAAGGAGGTTACCAGGTACGAGCGAGGACTTTGCCTCCTGACGATAAATGGCAATAATAATAGGAACGTTTTTAAGTTCATCCTTTTTACGCAAGAGCTCCAGCACTGTTTGCGCCATTTTCTTCCCTTGCGCCAATGATTCTTCTACCGAAATCTGTTGCTCTCTCGGATAGCCTTGCTCTGTGTTGAAATAGTGTACAGAATTCATCGCAAGCCCAATCACAACACCGCCTAATTCCACCTTATTATCGCTTTTCTTCACAAGGTAGTTATGTTCTAAAATGTTGGAAATATAAATCGGGCTTTTCGCATTCTTTTCTTCAGCCGTCCCTGCTGCATTTTCCTCGAAGACAGGATTCAATCCGATATTTGGTACTTTTTTATTTAATTTCTTTTCAAGTTCAGCCTGCTGAGCATCAGTGCGCTTCCTCTCAACAAGCAGTTGTGCTGTTCGTTTGTCCAAATACTGGCCTTCTTGAAATAAATAATCCTTCGTACTGAAGGTTTTTTGCGCAATGCGCATCAGTCCTGTTTCAAACTCATCCATATCTAGCCGGCTGTTCAACCCTTGCACAACTAAGCCGCGGGCCGCCCCTTTTTGAAATGGAATGAGGGTTTTATAATATTCGTCTGAAATTGAATATTTTGGAACAACTGCACTTTCCTTTGAATCGCTCGTGTCTTTTACAATTTTCTCGTCTTTCTGAAAGCCTGGGCTGCAGCCGCTAAGGAGCAGCCAAAGGCTTGCGATAAGTAATGTTAACTTTTTCATACCCAACCGCCTACTATTAGTTATTAAGTTCCTGTAGAAATCTCTCTTCATCCCAAATTTCAATGTTATGCTTTTGCGCCTGCTCCAGCTTCGATCCCGCTGCTTCACCTGCAATGACCAGATCTGTGCTTTTACTTACACTTCCCGTTACTTTTGCACCTAAAGCTTCAAGTTTCTTCTTCGCCTCGCTTCGTCCCATTGATTCCATCTTCCCTGTTAGCACAACTGTTTTACCGGCAAGATACGAATCAACCTCGTCTACCTTCACAGGCTGCGGGCCTTTATATGTCATGTTTACGCCATACGCCTGAAGCTGCGTGATGAGCTGTTGCACCTCTTCATTTTCAAAATATGCTACGATAGATTGCGCCATCTTTTCCCCAATCTCTTTGATAGATGTCAATTCCTCTTGAGAAGCTGTCTGCAGCCGCTCCATTATTTGAAAATGCTGCGCTAGAGTACGTGCTGCCTTTGAGCCAACATGACGAATACCGAGACCAAACAACAGCTTTTCAAGCGAGTTGCCCTTGGACGTTTCAATTGAAGCAATTAAATTAGCAGCAGATTTCTCTCCAAAGCGCTCTAATGCCAGCAGCTGTTCCTTCGTAAGTGTATATAAATCAGCAAACGTGCGAATAAGCTTTCCCTCAAACAACTGGGTGATCACTCGCTCTCCTAACCCTTCAATATTCATTGCATCGCGAGATACAAAGTGAATAAGCCCCTCTCGAATCTTTGCCGAACACCCAGGGTTTATGCAGCGAAGCGCCACCTCCTCCTCTAGCCGGACAAGTTCACTACCACACTCCGGACAATGGACCGGCATGCGGAACTCATGCTCATCGCCTGTACGGCGCTCCTTAATTGAAGCCACTACCTCCGGAATAATCTCAGCAGCCTTTTTCACAATCACATAATCACCAATGCGGATATCCTTTTCGCGGATTAAATCTTCATTATGAAGAGAAGCCCGCCTTACAACCGTACCCGCCACACGAACCGGCTCCAAAATTGCAGTTGGTGTCACCACACCTGTGCGGCCTACATTTAGCTCTATATCAATTAGCTTTGTCGTTACTTCCTCTTCTGCAAATTTATATGCAACAGCCCAGCGTGGACTTTTTGCGGTTGTTCCTAAGCTTTCCTGTAGGGCTAAGTCATCTACCTTAATTACAATTCCATCAATTTCATAATCAAGAACATGCCGCTTCTCTTCCCACTCTTTTACAAAGGCAATTACCTCTTCAACAGTTTGGCAGACACGGCGATATGGATTTGTTTTAAATCCCAGCTCTCCAAGCAGATTCAATGCCTCTCCATGGGAAAAAACCGTTCTCCCTTCCAAATTAGAAAGACCATAAACAAAGAAGGAAAGATTACGTTGCGCCGCAATCTTAGGATCAAGCTGTCTAAGCGAGCCCGCAGCAGCATTACGCGGATTTGCAAATAGCGTCTCCCCTCTTTTCTCCCGCTCCTCATTCAATCTTTTAAATGAGCTTTTTGGCATATAAGCTTCTCCGCGCGCTTCTAATGCTACACCCTCAGTAAGACGGAGCGGAATTGCTTTAATTGTTCTTAAATTACTGGTAATATCCTCTCCGGTTACCCCATCTCCACGCGTTGCGCCTTGTACAAACCGACCGTTTTCATAATGAAGAGAAACCGCAAGACCATCGATTTTCAACTCACAGACATACGATATATGCTCCGCACCCGTTCCCTGCCGCACTTTTCGATCAAAGTCCTTGATATCCCCTTCGTTATATGCATTTCCAAGACTTAGCATCGGTGCCTTATGCGTCACCTTTTGGAACATATCCAGCACCGGACCGCCAACACGAACAGTTGGAGAATCCTCTGTTGTCAGCTCTGGATTCTCCTCCTCAAGACGAAGCAGCTCCTGCATATAACGATCATATTCCGCATCGGGAACAGATGGATTGTCCAATACGTAATACTCATAATTTAGTTCATTTAAAATAGCCCTAAGCTCCTCAATGCGAGCTATCACAGCTTCGTTTGACATCCTCTCACTTCCTTCCTACACCTTTGTAATTGGTGCAAATTTTGCAAGCAGGCGTTTAATTCCGGTTGGACTTGGGAATGCGATATCGAGTTCCGTTCCATCTCCTGCGCCTTTCACACTTACAACCGTTCCAATGCCCCACTTCCCATGCGAAGCGCGGTCACCCGGCTTCCAATCCATCCGTTCACCGCCTGTTGCTTGTAGATTAGGCATTTGCACCGTGCTGCGGACAGGAGCAGCAGCTCTTACCGGAGATGCCTTTGGCAACGTGCGTTGTTTTGGAACCTTATGAAGCGGCTCTATTAAGTCCTGCGGAATTTCCTTTATAAAACGGGATTCTGCATTTATATTTGTTCTTCCATATAATGTACGGCTTTGCGCATTTGTTAAATACAGCTCTTCCTCTGCACGAGTAATGCCAACATAAGCTAAGCGGCGTTCTTCCTCCATCTCGGTCTCATCCATTAATGCACGCAAATGCGGGAAAATTCCTTCTTCGAGGCCAAGAATAAATACAACCGGGAATTCCAATCCTTTCGCCGCATGCATTGTCATCATAATAACTTCTTCACCAGAATTACCCTGCTCATCGACGCGGTCAATATCAGCAACAAGCGCCAAGTCTGTCAGGAATGCCACAAGACTCTTGTCCTCACTCTGTTCTTCAAAGCTTTGCGTCACTGATAGAAATTCGTTCAAGTTTTCTAAACGGCCTTCTGATTCCAGTGTACGGTCATTTTTTAGCGCCTCACGGTATCCGGTTCTCTCTAATACATCCTCTACAAGCTCGGTAACAGATAAGTATTCCTGCATCTGCACCCAGCCATTAAGGTTTTTATAAAATTCCTCTACCATCTTAGCTGTTTTGCCTGTCAGCCCGACAAGGTCAATACGCTCCAACACCTCACCGAGCGACAAGTCGTGCATGCGCCCGTAGTTAATAATTTTGTCAATCGAAGCAGCCCCAATGCCGCGCTTTGGAACATTAATAATACGGGCGAAGCTAATCTCATCATCTGGGTTTGCAATTAAACGTAAGTATGCCAGTATGTCCTTAATCTCTTTCCGATCATAGAACTTTGTGCCGCCAACGATTTTGTATGGAATACCTGACTTTAAGAAAACCTCCTCGACAACACGGGACTGTGCGTTCGTCCGGTATAATACGGCAAATTTACTATAATCACGCGTTCGTTTTTGTACCTCTTCCCGTATCTTCTTCGCGACAAAGTACGCTTCATCCTGTTCCGTTACTGCTCGGTAGTATGAAATATGGCTTCCTTGGTCATTATCGGTCCAAAGATTCTTTGCCTTGCGCTGCAGGTTGTTTTCAATCACTGCATTGGCAGCCTTTAAAATGTTTTGTGTAGAACGATAATTTTGCTCCAGCAAAATCACTTGCGCATTTGGATAATCCTTCTCAAAGGACAAGATATTTGCAATATCGGCACCACGCCAGCGATAGATAGATTGGTCGGAATCGCCCACTACACAAAGATTTTTCAAGCGAGATGCCATCATATTCACAAGCCTATATTGAGCCCTGTTCGTATCCTGGTACTCATCCACATGAATATACTGAAACTTCCGCTGATAAAATTCCAGTACTTCTGGTACACGCTCAAATAGCCGAATCGTTGTCATAATTAAATCATCGAAGTCTAGCGCATTGTTTTTTAAGAGACGGCTTTGATAATCCTTATACACATCACTAACCATTTTCTCAAATGGCTCGCCTGGCGTAATTTGCTTTGCGTAGTCCGCTGGAGAAAGCAATTCATTTTTCGCGCTGCTAATGCCGCTTAGCAAGGCTCGCGGTTCAAACTTCTTCGGATCTACATTACGCTCTTTTAAAATATTTTTAATGACCGTAAGCTGATCACTGTCATCTAAAATCGTGAAATTCCGGTTAATTCCGATCCGGTCGATATCACGACGCAAAATACGTACGCACATGGAATGGAACGTCGAAATCCAAATATCGCTCGCTTCCGGTCCTACAAGCCTATCGATACGATCGCGCATTTCACGCGATGCCTTATTCGTGAAGGTAATCGCCAATACATTCCAAGGCGCCACACCTTTCTCAGCTAATAAATATGCAATGCGGTGTGTTAACACACTTGTTTTTCCACTGCCGGCTCCCGCCATAATAAGGAGTGGTCCGTCTGTCGCTTTTACCGCCTGCTGCTGCTCCCGGTTCAAGCCTGTTAATAATTTTTCTGCTGCATTCATTTTATTTCCTCCCTTTTACCGCCTGTACCGTTCGCAAAGCCTCCTCAATGTTCGTATATATAACATTCCCGACTACAACGGTATCCGCATGCTGCGCCATTTCCGCAGCCTGCTGGGCACTTGTGATACCTCCTCCATAATACAACTTGGCATGGTCGAGCTCTTCCTTTACTTGCTTCACAAGCTCCGGATCTCCGTAAGTGCCGCTGTACTCTAAATAAAAAATGGGCAAACGGAATAGCTTGTCTGCCAGACGTGCATAAGCAATGACATCATCTGTTGTTAAATCACATCGTGCCTCTGACAGCTTTGCTGCTTTTGCATCCGCATTTAGAATACAGTAGCCTTCTGTAAAAATTTCATCCCAATTCATAATGTCGCCGAACTCCCTCAGCGCCTCATGATGAAGGCCCGTAATCCATTCCGTTCTCTGACTGTTGAGCACAGTTGGTATATAGTAATAATCAAACCCTGGCGTAACCGAATCAATTGTTGATACTTCAAGCACGCATGGCACACTATATCTTCGAATGCTCGCGAGCATATAGAGCACATTATCGAGGGTAACACCATCGCTGCCGCCGACAATGACAGCATCTGTTCCAGACTCGCAAATGCGCTCTAGGTCTCGTTCGCTCAGTTCCTTCTCTGGATCAAGTTTAAACACATGTTTCCATCCAAAAAACTCCTCCATGAAAACACCTCTTTCTTCTTAATGCATCGTTTCATTATACCAAAAAATGATGAGAACACGTACAATCCATCCTTAACCTATACCGAAATATTGGATTGTATATTGTAAAAAAGGCGAGGGACATTATACATTGAAGCGGGATTCTTCCCCTTTAATGCTCATGTAAAAAGGAGCTGAGCCAATTGTTTCATTTAAAACAAAATATCGGTATCGTAAATGCGCTTATTCGCATCACAATCGGGCTAACAATGATCAGCCTATCATCAGCCAAGCTTGTTAGAAAACCTTGGTGCTTCTCCTCCAAGCTTTCTATTTTCTTTGGAGCGATGAAGGTAGCCGAAGGGATTGTCAGGTTCTGTCCGATAGTAGAGGCAATGAAGTTCGGTAAGTACATGAACTTACCAGCGATGAGTATGCTGACGAAAACAAATCATAAGCAGCAAGAAGACGAGCCGTCCAGCAGAGGCAGCGAGAAACACCACTCTGCCCCAAGCAGCAGCAATAGTGATAAACACGAAGCTGCATCGAATAACAACGGCTACGATGCTTCTGATAAACAGGTAGAGACAGCAATAGAAGCGATTCTGGGTACGAAATCATTGTGAAGTCGGAAGAAGAATCATCCTATTTCTGTGAGCTATTAATATGTTTCCAAACAAAATCCCCCATCTCACATGAGACGGGGGATTCTGTTGTAGCGCAACTACACTGCTAAATTATAAAGGAAGTTGGTGATGGTTATATCATTTGAAGTTGCAATTGTATTCAAATTTTACGAAAAGGTTCCATCTGTTCCTGCAGCCTTTTCGTCCTCTTTAGGATCAACCTTTATGCGTATTTAGAATAAGCACCTTATAATGAAGATTCTTCCTTCGGTGAAGGTTCTACATTCTGAGTACCCTGCTCAGCCTTATCAGGTTTTAAATAATCAGATACATATATATGCCCTTCCCCATTACAAACCTTGCATTTGATAAAGGAAAGCAGCCTGAATCCAAACTTTTGCCCGTCTCCTTGACAATGCGGACAGATATATCGAAATGCCATGATAATCTTCCTTCCTATTTCTCAATATGAGTAAAAGCTTGTATAAAAAATAAACGTAGGTCCTTTGCAATATTTTATCAAGTTCCTTACATCGTTTGGATTATTATAACGTAACGAACATAACGTATGGTTACAAGAGGATGAAGTTTTCATTACATCCTAAATAAGAGGAAATAACTTCATCAATCAAGCAAAATTTTCAACTATTTACACATTATAAAGTTGCGCTGCAAGAAATAAAAAAGGTCTATCCGTAATCCGGATAGACCTTTTTGCATCTATTTATCTTCTCGCTTATTAAATAAAAGGACATTATGATGATATTCCTTACCCCCTAGTACCAGCCCCACCTACGCTGTATACCGTGACGGCCACGCGCGCCATCCAACCCAATTACTAGTATAATAGAAAATACCTAAAATGTAAAGCGCTTACATTTAATCCAATTTAAGTTTTTTCATAATTTTATCCTGTTATGGGGTAAATAAACAAAAAAGGAGGTAACTGTCAAAATGTACTTAACACTTTTGACAGTCACCTCTTTACTTTTATATCGTCACAAAATCAATTGCCTTTTGCCCGATATCAGAGCGATAGAACAGGCCTTCACTCTTAATATTTTCAAGCTCTTTATAAACCTTTGCCTTTGCCTCGCGCAAGTCGCTGCCCTTGCAAGCAACAAACAGCACACGACCGCCATCATTGACGAATTGTCCGTCTTTGACAGCTGTCCCTGCGTGAAACACAAGTACGTCTTTACTTAAAGCATCCAGTCCAAAAATTGGGTAGCCTTTTTTATACTCTTCTGGGTAGCCTTTAGATGCTAAGAACACACCAACAAGTGCATCTGTTGACCATTCTAGCTTCGGCTCTTTGCCGTCCAATACATCAATCATAACTTCTACAAGATCACTTTCTAACAGCGGCAGTAAAACCTCTGTCTCTGGGTCGCCGAATCTTGCGTTGAACTCGATAACCTTTGGACCTTGTGCCGTTAAAATAAGACCTGCATATAAAATGCCTGTAAATGAGCGGTCTTCCTGTACCATCGCATTTGCAACAGGTTGTAGAATTGTCTCAACAGCCTCATCCAACACGCTTTGAGGGATTTGCGGAACCGGAGAATATGCGCCCATTCCACCTGTATTTGGACCCTCATCGTTGTCAAACGCACGCTTATGATCCTGTGAGATAATCATTGGATACACAGCTGTGCCGTTTACGAATGCCATAAAGGAGAATTCTTGTCCTTCTAAGAACTCTTCCACAACAACCTTTTGGCTTGCATCACCAAACTTTGCGTCAACCATCATTTCCTTTACAGCGGACAATGCATCTTCAAGTGTCATCGCTACTGTTACACCTTTACCAGCTGCTAGTCCATCTGCTTTAATAACGATTGGTGCACCGATCTTTTCAATATAAGCCGCTGCATCCTCGTAATTTGTAAATGTTTCGTAGGCTGCTGTTGGAACATTATATTTCTTCATTAATTCTTTTGTAAATGCTTTGCTGCCTTCAATAACTGCTGCGTTAGCGCGTGGTCCAAATACACGAAGACCTGCTGCTTCAAACGCATCCACAGCACCGTTTGTTAACGGAACCTCAGGGCCAACCATTGTTAAGCCAACGTTATTTTCCTTTGCAAACGCAACAAGTGCATCAAAATCATTTTCGTCAATTGCTACAGGTGTAGCAACGTCTTTCATTCCTTCGTTGCCAGGTGCAACATATACCGTCTCAACTTGCTTCGATTGTGCGAATTTCCACGCCAATGCGTGCTCACGGCCGCCGCGGCCAATTACTAAAACGTTCATGGTTTTCCTCCTGCCGAATTAATGTTTAAAGTGACGAACTCCTGTAAACACCATTGCAATGCCGTACTCATCCGCTTTTTTGATGGAATCTTCGTCACGGATAGAGCCGCCCGGCTGGATAATCGCCGTTACGCCTGCTTTTGCTGCCGCTTCTACTGTATCATCCATTGGGAAGAATGCATCAGAAGCAAGGGCTGAGCCTTTTGCTTTTTCTCCTGCTTGCGCAAGTGCAATGTTTGCAGCGCCGACACGGTTCATTTGTCCTGCTCCGATACCGATTGTCATGTTATCCTTCGCTACAACAATCGCATTGGATTTCACATGCTTAACAACTTTCCAGCCTAGCTTCAAATCTTCCCACTCTTGCTCTGTTGGCTGACGCTTCGTTGGAATTGTCACGTTTGCATCTTCTAAAGACAGGATGTCCTCTTCCTGTACTAATAAGCCGCCCTGTACAGATGTGAGCTTTTTGCTTGCTGCAGCGCCCTTCGCAATATCAATTGTAAGAAGGCGAATATTTTTCTTTCCTTGTAGAACCTCTAGCGCTTCTTTAGAGAACGATGGAGCGATAACGATTTCTAAGAAAATTTCATGCAGCTTTTCTGCTGTTGCCTTATCGATTTCGCGATTTGCTGCTACAATGCCGCCGAAGATTGATACTGGATCTGCTGCATATGCACGCTCATACGCTTCTTCAATTGTGCTGCCAACGCCAACGCCGCAAGGATTCATATGCTTAACTGCCACAACTGCAGGCTCAGTGAACTCCTTTACAATGCTAAGAGCTGCATCGGCATCGTTGATGTTGTTGTAAGACAGTTCTTTCCCATGAAGCTGCTCTGCATAAGCGATAGAAGATGCTGTCGCAAATGCACTCTTATAAAAAGTAGCTTTTTGATGCGGATTCTCTCCGTAGCGAAGATCCTGCTTCTTCTCAAATGTTACAGTGATTGATTCAGGGCTTTCTTCTCCAACCTGCTTTGTTAAATACTCAGAAATCAGTGCATCATAAGCAGCTGTATGACGGAATACCTTCGCAGCTAACTTTTGTTTTAACCCCTTCGATACTTCACCGTTTTCCTTTAGCTCTGTTAAAACAGCACCATAATCGGCTGGATCTACAAGAACAGTCACATACTCATGATTTTTCGCTGCAGAACGAATCATTGTTGGACCGCCGATATCGATATTTTCAATCGCATCTTCAAAAGTAACATCTGGCTTAGAAACTGTTTCTTTAAACGGATATAGGTTTACAACAACGAAATCAATCGGCTGAATGCCAAGCTCATTTGCTTGGGCCATATGCGTCTCATTATCGCGAACCGCAAGCAAGCCGCCATGAATATTCGGATGAAGGGTTTTCACACGGCCATCCATAATTTCAGGAAATCCTGTTACATCTGAAATACCGATTACATTTAAGCCTTTTTCTTGTAATAGCTTCTTTGTTCCGCCCGTAGAGATAACCTCTACTCCTTGCTCGATTAAGCCTTGTACAAATTCGACAATGCCTTCTTTATTTGATACGCTCACTAATGCGCGTTTTGTTGCCATTATAATTTCGCTCCTGTCTGTACTAAATCTCGGATTGTCTGCACATACAAAGTATGTTCGACAGCTTGGATCTTCTTTTGCAGACTTTCGTACGTGTCATTCTCTACCTTTACTGCTTGTTGGGCAATAATCGGGCCCGTATCCATTCCTTCATCTACATAGTGAACTGTAACACCTGTCTCCTCCACACCTGCGGCTAAAGCCTGTCCAATTGCATCTTTACCCGGAAAGCTTGGAAGCAACGAAGGATGGATGTTCACAATATGTCCGCTGTAAGCAGATAAAAGTGTTTCGCCGATTAAACGCATATAGCCGGCTAGAATAATCCAATCCGCTCCTGCCTGCTGCACATGTTTTATAATTTCTGTTTCAAAGGCAGCCTTAGAAGGGTAATCCTTTGCAGAAAAAACAAACACTGGAATGTTATGCTTATTGGCACGTTCAATTACCTTGGCACTAGGTTTATCACATACTAGTAAGGTAATTGTCACATCTAAAGCTCCGCATTCCACCGCATCGACCAGCGCTTGAAAGTTCGTACCGCTCCCCGATGCAAATACCGCTATTCGACTCATGCAAACGCGCCTCCAAAACTAATGCCTTCTCCTGCTTTTGTACGACCGATTACGTAAGCTTTTTCTCCCTGCTCTTCCAGAAGGGCTGTGATACCAGCTACATCTTCTTCCTTCACCGCAAGCACCATTCCGATACCCATGTTGAAAATGTTGAACATTTCCTGTTGATCTAACTTTCCTGTTTCCTGCAGTAAATCGAAAATTGGCAAGATAGGCCAAGAGCCGTACTCAATTTCCGCTCCAATTCCTTCAGGAAGCATACGTGGGATATTCTCAATAAAACCGCCGCCAGTAATGTGAGCCATTCCTTTAATCTCAAATTGCTTGAGCGCTGCTAAAATTGGTTTTACATAAATTTTTGTAGGAACTAACAGCTCTTCGCCAAGTGTATTCTCAATTTTGCCGTGCTTCTCATGAAGAGATAGCTTTCCAACCTCAAAAAGAACTTTACGTACGAGGGAATAACCGTTACTATGAATCCCGCTTGAAGCCAAACCGATTAACACATCGCCAGCTGCAATGTTTTGTCCTGTTACAAGCTTTTGTTTGTCGGCAATACCTACTGTAAATCCTGCTAGATCATACTCTTCTTCCGTGTACATGCCTGGCATTTCTGCTGTTTCTCCGCCGATTAATGAGCAGCCTGCTTGTTCACAGCCTTGTGCTACTCCTTTTACGATGCTTTCAATCTTCGCAGGATCTGCCTTTCCACATGCAAGGTAATCAAGGAAGAATATAGGCTCCGCACCTTGTACAACAATGTCGTTTACACACATTGCTACTGCGTCCACCCCGATTGTATCGTGTTTATCCATAATAAAAGCCACCATGAGCTTCGTACCAACACCATCCGTACCAGATACAAGCACAGGCTCTTTTAAACCAAATTTTGAAATATCAAACATACCGCCGAAGCCGCCTAATCCACCAAGCACTTCTGGTCTGATTGTTTTTTGTACGTGCTTTTTCATGCGGGATACGGCCTCATAGCCTGCTTCGATATCAACGCCCGCTTGTTTATATGCATTTGCCATCTATAAATTACCTCCTTTTTAAGAAAAGCGGACACAGCCCGCTTTCGCTCCCGTAGTAAAATGTTCCCCAAAACGGAAGAATCTTTTCCTTTTATGCTGGGAGTCATGTTACGGAAGGGAGCAGGCTGTGGTAGCTAGACAGCCCCACTTATCTTATATTTTCCCTAATGTAAGAAACGCGGCTTCTACCGAAGTAGAAGCCTGTAAGTTAACTGCGCTGATGCACCAATTCATCTTCATAAGTCGGCGTTGGATACTTTCCGTTAAAACATGCCGTGCACTGTCCGCGTGATTCTGTTGTATTCGGACGGCCTACTGCTTCCAGCATTCCCTCTTCGGTCAAGAATGCCAATGAGTCTGCCCCAATTAACTCGCGAATTTCCTCAACAGAATGCGACGAAGCAATCAGTTCCTCGCGCGTAGATGTATCAATGCCGTAATAGCAAGGATTCATAATAGGAGGTGAAGCAATGCGAACATGAACCTCTATTGCTCCTGCATCACGAAGCATTTGTACAATACGTCGGCTTGTTGTACCGCGTACAATGGAATCATCGATCATAACAACACGTTTTCCTTCGACGATACCACGAACAGGAGAAAGCTTCATTTTCACACCGCGCTCACGCAGTTCTTGTGAAGGTTGAATAAACGTCCGGCCTACATATCTATTTTTAATTAGACCAATCTCGTATGGAATACCCGATACTTCAGCAAAGCCGATTGCTGCAGAAATACTGGAGTCTGGAACACCTGTTACAACATCTGCTTCAATCGGTGCTTCATACGCCAATTTTTTCCCCATGCTTTTGCGTGCCGCGTGCACGTTAATACCAGAGATATTGCTGTCTGGGCGGGAAAAATAAATATATTCCATGCTGCAAATCGCATCTCTTGTTTGCGTTGTAAAAGTGTGAGACTCTATTCCTTCATCAGAAATAACAAGCAGTTCGCCTGGCAGAACATCACGAATATAGCGTGCTCCTACTACATCAAAAGCACATGTTTCAGATGCAACCACATACGCGCCGTCCATTTCTCCAAGAGCAAGCGGACGGAATCCATTTGGATCAAGCGCTACAAGAAGCTGTGTTTCTGTCATCATTAAGAAAGCGAATGCACCTTCAATTTTATTTAAAGCTACCTTAGCGCGATCTAATAATGGAAATTCACTGTGACGCTTTAACAAATGCGCTAAAACCTCTGTATCAGATGTAGTTTGGAAAATACTTCCTTGCATCTCAAGCTCAAGCTTTAATTTGTTAGCATTCACAAGGTTTCCGTTATGAGCAAGCGCAAGACTTTCTAACTGCGAACGGAACAGAAGCGGCTGCACGTTTTCGTGACCGCCTCCTCCTGCTGTTGCGTAGCGAACATGTCCAATAGCAGCTTTTCCGTTTAGCTTTTCCAATTGTCCTTGCGAAAACACCTCTGTCACTAACCCAAGACCTTTATGGCCAACTAGCTTCTCTCCGTTGCTGACAACAATACCGGCTCCTTCTTGCCCACGGTGCTGCAGACTGTGCAGACCGTAATACGTGATTTGCGCCGCATTTTCATGACCCCAAATGCCGAAAATCCCGCATTCTTCATTTAAGCCTTTTATTTCAGCAAGCATGCAATTGCTCCTTTCCAAGCATCCCTCATCACATCTACTGAAGCTTGTACAAGCACTTGCTCCTCTTCACCTTGAATTACAAGCTCGTTTGTGTTTGTCACTTCTCCAATAAGATACGCTTCAACCGCTTGTTCAAATGCTTCTTTATTTTCTGGCTTAACTGACACAACAAAGCGTGATTGTGTTTCTGCAAATAAAGCAGCTACCGCTTCGCCTGTTACTTTTACATTTGCTCCAAGGCCTTTTGTCCCAATTAGAGCTTCGGCAATTGCTACTGCAAAACCGCCTTCAGCCACGTCATGAGCAGATTGCACAAGACCATCTTGGATTGCGCTTAATAATTGCTTTTGGCGCTTTGATTCTACATCTAAATCAATCGCTGGAGCTTGTCCAAAGATTCGACCATCATTCAATAGTTTTTGCAGTTCGCTTCCGCCAAATTCTGCTTTTGTTTCTCCAATTACATATACTAAGTCGCCAGCTTGCTTGAACTCTTGTGTTGTAATATGGCCTAAATCGTGTACAAGACCCACCATACCAACAGTAGGAGTTGGATAAATTGCCTCACCGCTGCGCTCATTGTATAATGATACGTTTCCGCCGATAACCGGTGTGCTTAACGTACGGCAAGCTTCGCTCATACCGTCTACAGACTTTTCAATTTGCCAGAAAATTTCTGGCTTTTCTGGATTTCCGTAGTTTAAGCAGTCTGTAATCGCAAGAGGCTCTGCTCCGGAACAAACAATATTACGAGCTGCTTCAGCTACAGCAATTTTTCCGCCTGTTTCCGGATCTAGGTAGATATAGCGAGAGTTACAATCCGTTGTCATCGCTAACGCCTTTTTCGTTCCGCGTACGCGTACAACAGCAGCATCAGAACCAGGTGTTACAACTGTATTTGTACGAACTTGATAATCGTATTGGTCATATACCCATTCCTTGCTTGCGATTGTCGGCTGCTGCAAGAGAGTAAGCAATGTTTCTTTATAATCATTTACTGCTGGTGTTTCTAGCTCCATCCCTTGGAATTCAGCAAAGTATGCAGGTTCTGAAGATGGCTTATGATACACTGGTGCTTCCTCAGCTAAAGCATCAGCAGGAACCTCTGCCACAATTGCACCATTATGATATAAGCGAAGCATTTTATCGTTTGTTACCTTACCGATTGATACAGCTTCTAAGCCGTACTTGTGGAATAGGTCAACAATTTCCTGCTCGCGTCCTTTTTTCACAACAATAAGCATACGCTCTTGAGATTCAGATAGCATCATTTCATATGCTGTCATACCTGTTTCACGCTGTGGTACATGATCTAGGTACATCTCAATTCCCATGCCGGCTTTACTTGCCATTTCCGCAGAAGAAGATGTAAGTCCTGCAGCACCCATATCTTGAATACCAACAAGTGAGTCAAAGTGTACAAGCTCTAGACATGCTTCAAGTAAAAGCTTTTCCATAAATGGATCGCCTACTTGTACAGCTGTACGTTTAGATTCTGATTCCTCAGAAAGATCTTCAGATGCGAATGTTGCACCGTGGATGCCATCGCGTCCTGTAGCCGCACCAACGTACATAACTGTGTTGCCTTCGCCGTGTGCTTGACCTTTTTTAATATCTTCATGGTTGATTAAACCTACGCACATTGCGTTAACAAGCGGATTTCCTTCGTAGCAATCATCAAACTGGATTTCGCCGCCTACTGTCGGAATCCCGATGCAGTTTCCATAGCCTGCAATACCAGCAACTACTTCTTCAAATAAATATTTTACGCGCGGAGTTTTCAATTCTCCGAAGCGAAGAGAGTTCAAAATAGCAATTGGACGAGCTCCCATGGAGAACACATCACGGATGATACCGCCCACCCCTGTTGCTGCACCTTGATACGGCTCAATCGCAGATGGATGGTTATGGCTCTCAATTTTAAATACAACCGCTTGATTGTCTCCGATATCTACAATACCCGCGCCTTCTCCCGGACCTTGCAATACGCGCTCGCCTGTTACTGGAAACTTACGAAGTACAGGCTTGGAGTTTTTGTAGCTGCAGTGTTCAGACCACATAACAGAGAAAAGACCGATTTCTGTGTAGTTTGGAAGGCGGCCGAGAATACGTTCGACCATGCCGAATTCTTCATCAGATAATCCCATTTCGGCATATATTCTTTTTTCTTTAATTTGCTGTGGATTTGGCTCAAGCTGTAACGACATACGTTTCCCTCCAGTGCTTCAAAATAGATCGGAACATTTTCAATCCGTCCGCTCCGCCTAACAATTCGTCTACAGCGCGCTCAGGATGCGGCATCATTCCAAGTACATTTCCTTTTTCGTTCACAATACCAGCGATATCAACTAAGCTTCCGTTCGGGTTGCTAGCATAAGTGAACACGATTTGGTTATTTGCTTGTAATTTCTTAAGAGTTTCCTCATCACAGTAATAGTTACCCTCACCATGTGCAATCGGAATCGTGATGATTTCTCCAGCCTCATATTGTGAAGTAAACATTGTATTGTTGTTTTCTACACGAAGTTCAACCGGACGGCACATAAACTTCAGGTCTTGGTTGCGAATTAAAGCACCTGGCAGCAAACCAGATTCTACCAAAATCTGGAATCCATTACATACACCTAAAACCGGTTTACCCGCTTCAGCTGCTTTTTTCACAGCAGCCATTACATTTGAATAATGGGCAATTGCTCCACAGCGCAGGTAATCACCGTAGGAGAAACCGCCTGGCAATAGAACTGCATCATACTCATCTAAGTTGTCGGCACTATGCCAAACATATTCTACTTCTTCCCCAAGCTCATCCTTCACAGCATGATACATATCCACGTCACAGTTGGAACCAGGAAAAACGATTACGGCGAATTTCACTGTGCGACTACCTCCTCAACATCATAACGGTAATCTTCAATTACAACATTCGTTAGAAGCTTTTCACACATTTCTTTTACAAATGTATCGATGTCCGCTACATCTTGATCAATTTTCAACTCCAAGTATTTTCCGATACGTACATCTTGTACAGCATTAAAAGACAAGCTGTGCAAAGCACCTTTTACCGCATTTCCTTGTGGATCAAGCACGCTTTCGCGTAACGTAACATAAACTTTTACTTTATACATGTGAAGCTCCCCCTAATCGTTTTAAAATTTCTTCATAAGCATCTGTTAAGTTTCCTAAATCACGACGGAATACATCTTTATCAAACTTTTCATTGCTTTCTTTATCCCAAAGACGGCATGTATCCGGTGAAATTTCATCAGCTAATAAAATACTGCCATCTTCTGTTACACCAAACTCAAGCTTAAAGTCGACTAATCTAACACCGCATGCTGAAAAATGCTCTGTTAAAACATCGTTCACCTTTAGTGCCGCTTCGCGCAAAGTCACAAGCTGCTCAGACGAAGCAAGTTCTAACAAATGAATGTGATCCTCCGTTACAAGCGGGTCGCCTAAGCTATCGTCTTTATAATAAAATTCAACAATTGTCGATTTTAGCTGCACACCTTCTTCTAAGCCAAGACGCTTTGAAAGGCTGCCGGCAGCAATATTTCGAACCACTACCTCAAGAGGAATAATTTTTACTGCTTTCACAAGCTGCTCTGTATCAGACAATTTTTCAATAAAGTGACTAGGAATTCCAGCTTCATGCAGCTTTTGGAACAACAGGCTTGTGATTTCATTATTCAAGCGTCCTTTACCAGAAATGCTTGCCTTTTTCTCACCATTAAAAGCTGTCGCACTGTCCTTATATTCTACCCAAACGATGCCTTCCTGCTCCGTCCGGTAAATTCTCTTTGCTTTTCCCTCATAGAGCAAATCTAATTTTTGCATGCCGAGTGCCCCCTATATTTCGAATAATAAGAATCATCAGACCAAACAATATGGCACAGAACGCATATATTCTGTGCCATATCCAGTTATCAGTTTAAGCCGAGACGTTCAAAAATTGTATCTACATGCTGTAAATGATATTCGTAGTTAAAGCATTCGTTAATTTCTTCTTGAGATAGTTTGCTTGTGATACGCTCATCACTTTCTACAAGCTCCTTGAACTGGACTTGCTTCTCCCATGCTTCCATCGCTTTCGGCTGTACAATATCATAAGCTTCTTCGCGAACAAGACCTTTGTCAATCAAGGAAAGCATAACTCGTTGGGAATAGATAAGACCGAATGTTCTTTGCATGTTGCGCTTCATGTTTTCTGGGAATACCGTTAAGTTTTTCACGATATTTCCGAAGCGGTTTAACATATAGTTAAGAGCGATCGTTGCATCCGGTAAAATAACGCGCTCAGCAGATGAGTGGGAAATATCACGCTCATGCCAAAGCGGAACGTTCTCATATGCTGTCATCATGTAACCACGAATCACACGAGCCAATCCTGTCATGTTTTCAGAACCGATTGGGTTACGTTTATGAGGCATAGCAGAAGAACCTTTTTGGCCTTTTGCGAAGAACTCTTCTACTTCACGTGTTTCACTTTTTTGCAGACCGCGAATCTCTACAGCCATTTTTTCAATAGATGTTGCAACAAGAGCCAGTGTTCCCATATAGTGAGCATGACGATCACGCTGCAATGTTTGTGTTGAAATTGGAGCTGCTTCTATTCCAAGATTCTCACATACAAATTTTTCAACGAACGGATCAATATTTGCATACGTACCAACAGCACCAGAAATTTTACCTACGCGTACGCTCTCAGCAGCTTGCTTGAAACGCTCCAAGTTACGTTTCATTTCTTCATACCAAAGTGCCAATTTCAAACCAAATGTAGTTGGTTCTGCATGAACACCATGTGTTCTTCCCATCATTACTGTATATTTATGCTCTTTAGCTTTTTCTTTCAAAATTTCAACGAAACGCTCAATATCCTTAAGAAGGATTTCATTTGCTTGTCTAAGCAAATAAGATAACGCTGTGTCTACTACGTCTGTAGATGTTAAACCATAGTGCACCCACTTGCGCTCTTCACCAAGTGTTTCAGATACTGCTCGTGTAAATGCAACAACATCGTGACGTGTTTCTTCTTCAATTTCATAAATGCGATTGATATCAAAGGATGCATTTGCGCGAAGCTTTTGTACATCTTCTTTTGGAATGTCGCCAAGCTCTGCCCATGCTTCACATGCTAAAATTTCTACTTCAAGCCATGCTTGAAACTTATTTTCTTCCGTCCAAATTGCTCCCATTTCCGGGCGTGTATAACGATTAATCATTTCGTCCCCTCCAATACTTGTTCTTCCCTATGCCAAATGCCTAGTGTTTGTGCCTTTTGTAAAGCTGTATCTATATCATCTGCTAAGATGTTTAAGTGTCCCATCTTGCGCTTATGCTTTGCCTCTTTTTTTCCATATAAATGTAACTTGCTGTCTGACAGCTGCCCAATCTGGCTTAGGATTCCTTCTATATGTTCTCCTAAAATGTTCACCATGACAACTGGTTTTAGCAATGTTGTTTCAGCAAGCGGCCAGTTGCAAATCGCACGTACATGCTGCTCAAACTGACTTGTCTCACATGCATCAATTGTATAGTGTCCTGAGTTATGAGGTCTTGGAGCTAATTCGTTAACATATAGTCCACCGCCTGCAGTTACAAACATTTCTACAGCAAGCGTACCGACTAATCCAAGCTCATTTGCCAAATGCTCCGCACACTCTAGCGCTTTTTGTTCAACTTCCTTCGAAATTCGAGCAGGTACAATCGTTTCATGTAAGATATTCTCAACATGGATGTTTTCTGCTACCGGGAACACCTTTGTCTCCCCGCTAACAGATCGCACGACAATAACGGAAATTTCTTTTTCAAATGGCACCCAAGCCTCTAAAATACATTCCGCTTGCTCTGCGAGTTCGATTGCAGGAGCGAGTCCTTCTTTATTTCGAATCACGACTTGTCCCTTACCGTCATATCCACCCGTTGTTGTTTTTAACACACAAGGATAGGATAACTTCTCGACCGCAGCAAGTAACTCCTGTTGGCTGCGAACTAGCTCATAAGGAGCAACTGGAATCCCCGCTTGAGAGATTGCATTCTTCTCTGTAAACCTGTTCTGAGTAGTCTTCAGTACCCTGCTCCCTTGTGGTAAATACGCATGTTGCTCTAGCCACCGTAGACAATCATAGTCAATATTTTCAAATTCATACGTAATGACATCACTGACTGTAGCTAATTGTTCAATAGCCTGTAAATCGTTATAAGGCGCAACAATTTCTATATCCGCGATCTGTGCACAAGGACCATTTGGAGTCGGCTCTAATACGGCAATATTATAACCCATCTCTCTTGCAGAAATAGCCATCATCCGTCCAAGCTGGCCGCCTCCGATAATACCTATCGTTTGACCAGGTATAATCTTCTTCGTCATAGGAGTTCACTGCCTTCTAATACCGTTCTTTTTGTTTCTTCTCTTCGCTTTTCCAAAGCCATATATATTGTCTCATCAAATGCTCCGAGAATTTCTGCTGCTAGCAAGCCAGCATTTGTTGCCCCAGCTTTTCCGATCGCTACAGTTGCAACTGGAACTCCTCCCGGCATTTGAACGATTGATAATAAAGAATCCATCCCATTTAACGCTTTTGACTGTACAGGAACACCAATGACAGGAAGTGTTGTTTTCGCCGCCACCATGCCTGGTAAATGAGCAGCTCCTCCAGCACCTGCAATAATGACCTTAAGTCCTTTTTCTCTTGCAGCCTCTGCATATTCAAACATATAATCCGGAGTACGGTGGGCTGATACAACTTGTTTTTCATATGAAATCCCTAGCTCATCCAGTACATCACATGCGTGCTTCATCGTTTCCCAATCTGAAGTGCTTCCCATAATAACTCCAATTACCGGTTTCATACCGAGCCTCCCATCCAAATAAAAAAGCCTAAGCAAAGTATTCCCACTATGAGGGAAAGTACTCTACTTAGGCGTGTTCACTCTGTCAAAATCAGACACACTAAGCGGCTTTCCCTCATAGTCCGATGATTTACGGTCATCAGGTAGAAACTTGCAGGCCATATCCCTGCGATTATATGAGGTTATTTTTCGTTTTCTTGTCTCCTTCGTTATCTTACCAATCTTTTTAAAGAAGTGTCAACTAAAAATCGAATATTTATATACCCTAAAAAAATATTGTTCGTCTTTTGTTAGTTGAATGGAAAAAACAAGATTTAAATGCGAAAAATAAACCGAAGAAAGCGTTTAAACAACATCTATATAAAAAACGGTATTCAGACAAAAGATAGCATTATTAAAGCCCGATTTGGACATGAGTGTGTGCAAGCTGCTATTCCTTTGTTAGCTATTTCACTCGCCCCATAATAGTTTAAAAATATGTAGTAAAGAAAACTCGCTGATTGGCGAGCCCTGCCTTTGGGCGAAGACAGAGGCGTAGCCCTACTTATACTGTATTCCTAAAATTTCCGACTGCGTCGAACTGGCTTCCGGCTGGAAATTTATACTTTCTTACAGTGCAAAAGATTATACGCTTCTATCTCTATCCACTCCGTCATGAACTTATACTTGTTCTCATAGGTGTACCGATAGGAAACGATAATTAATATACACAAAAAAAGACTAAATCATCCAGATTTAGTCTTTTTTGCCTAGCGACGTCCTACTCTCACAGGGGGAAACCCCCAACTACCATCGGCGCTGAAGAG
>NZ_JASATP010000062.1:0-29092 GCF_038440375.1 Bacillus sp. OTU530 | reverse complement strand
AGACGGTATTGGATACTTAGATTCCCCAATACAGCTCAAAGGCGGTAAGATTACTTTCCTGCGTTAGGAAGTTCGCAGCTTTTCTTCCCTCTCTGGAAACCGGAAAAAGTAACTCATGTCCTTGTCAGCGCTTTTGAAGTTTCGTACTTCATACATATAATTTATAATATGTTAAATTTTACAATAATCTACTGTAAATAGCAATATCTCATTGTTAAACCTTTTTAAGAGTAATGTACATACAGGGGATTTTCATTACATTCTAACATTTTCTGCTGCGCCGAATTCACTTCTAGCTAAAAATTTCCTCCTGGTTCCTGCCACATAGCATGCTAATCAACCATTACGTTTCACACAGCCCTGTGATAAAATACTGTAAAAACTCATTTTTAGTTAGGAGACACTCATGCTGGAGAAACTAAAGCGGTATTATCAAGGACATATTGTAACAGACACAACACCAAACAATTATGAGGAATATTGCTGGTACACAGATGAACAAGACAACACTATTGGCATTGAAAAGAAAATGCTGACGAAAAAAGATGAGGAGCTGCTTTCAGTATTTTTAACTCCTGTATCTGACGAAGAGCTTAGTATTTCTAGCGAACAGCACGCTTGGAAGAGGTTTTTATTTCAATCAGCCGAGGATGTGCATTCGATTCCCTTTCATGGACAAATGAAAACCGTACGCTTTCTTCATTTTGCCATGAAAGAATCATTTTTCGAGAAGCAGGCATTGGAAGAGGCGCTGCAAGGATTGCTCTCTTCTTCATTCATAATTCTATGGCAAACAAACAAAAGCGGTGTCATTATAGAGACATACCCGCATGTGAAGCCGGAGACAGAACTCGATTTTGAAGCGTTCGATGCATTGACAACGGACTTCCTAATTACACCGAGCATTCTCATCGGGAGGCTGCATCTCGTGCAACCATCTCTTTTGCAACAGTTTCACTGGGAGCAGGCTTGCTTTCAAACAGCTCAGTCACACCTAAAGAAGCAGCATATTTACAGATTAGAGGATGTACTGCCCTATTTATTTTTAGAAAAGCAGGATGTACATCTGCTTCCGCTTCTATTTGGCGAAACACAAGACGATCAAGAATTGTTAACAACTGTGCGAACGTATCTGGAATGTAATTTGAATGTATCCCTCGCTGCTAAAAAGCAATATATGCACCGCAATAGCGTACAATACCGTGTTGATAAATTCATAGAAAGAACAGGAATTGATATTAAAACATTCAAAGGTGCGGTTGCTGTATATATGGCCTTGCTTATGCAGGATTCCCCCTCTTGAGTTTGTAAACATTGCACAAATGAAAGCGTTTTTTTTATTCAGGTTTCCCATTTCCAGCTTGGACCATTTGAGATACACTTAGTAACAAGAAAACGATTTCAATTTATGCAGGGGGTAATCAACATGGCTGAATTAAAATTAGATCATATTTATAAAATTTACGATAATAATGTAACAGCGGTAACAGATTTTAACCTTCACATTGCAGATAAAGAATTCATCGTATTCGTAGGTCCTTCCGGCTGCGGTAAATCTACAACACTTCGCATGATTGCAGGATTAGAAGAAATCTCCAAAGGTGATTTCTCCATTGACGGCAGACGCGTGAACGATGTAGCACCAAAAGATCGTGACATTGCGATGGTATTCCAAAACTATGCGTTATATCCTCATATGAGCGTATATGACAATATGGCATTCGGCTTAAAGCTTCGGAAATTTGACAAAGCGGAAATTGAGAAGCGTGTAAAAGAAGCAGCTCGTATCCTTGGACTGGAGCAATACTTAGATCGTAAGCCAAAAGCTCTTTCCGGCGGTCAGCGTCAGCGTGTTGCGTTAGGACGTGCAATTGTTCGTGACGCAAAAGTATTCTTAATGGACGAGCCTTTATCTAACCTTGATGCAAAGCTTCGTGTATCCATGCGTGCCGAAATTTCCAAGCTTCACCAACGCTTAGGCACAACAACGATTTACGTAACGCATGACCAAACAGAAGCGATGACAATGGCAACTCGCCTTGTAGTTATGAAAGATGGACTTATCCAACAAGTTGGAACACCAAAAGAAGTATACGAAAAGCCAGAAAACGTATTTGTAGGCGGTTTTATCGGTTCTCCTGCAATGAACTTCTTCCGTGGTGCATTAACAGACAAAGGCTTCAAATTAGACAATGTTGTCCTGTCTGTTCCAGAAGGCAAAATGAAAATGCTTCGTGAACAAGGCTATGTAGGACAAGAAGTAATTATGGGAATCCGCCCAGAGGACATCCATGATGAGCCTGTATTCATTAACGCAGCACAAGGTTCCACTGTAAACGCGAAAATTGAAGTATCTGAGTTGCTAGGTGCAGAGTCTATGCTCTACTCCCAAATCGGCGGTCAAGATTTCGTAGCACGTGTTGATGCACGTACAGATTTCAAACCTGGCCAAACAGTAACACTTGGCTTTGATATGAATAAGGTTCACTTCTTTGACTCTAGCAGCGAGCAACGCATTCGATAAAACAGAAATACCCCGTCTCTGGATAAGGAGACGGGGTATTTATATTTGTTGAAGCTTAACAGAAAAGTCTCGTTCACAGGCAGGACAATGATATAAGTGCAAGCAATACCGATTCGATTCCTCATGAGATAAGCTATCGACTTTCTCTAGCAGCTGTTGGTCCATATATGCGCTGTAAGGACCTAAATAATCTACTGTTTTCCCGCAATCCTCCATGCTGGCAGCACAATTCGGACAAGAATGCGAAATCTCAGTTAAACCGTTACAGACAGGACACATTGACATACAAATCCTCCTGAAAAAGGGCGGGGAATACCCGCCCTTATAGCCATTATTTATCGTTGAAATCCGCCTAATTGCTGTTCAGCCAATGCTACAAGACGCTTTGTAATCTCGCCGCCGACAGAGCCATTAGAACGAGACGTTGCATCTGCACCAAGTTGAACACCAAACTCTTGAGCGATTTCATATTTCATTTGATCAAGTGCAGATTGAGCACCTTGAACAACAAGCTGATTGCTGTTATTATTTCTTGACATATTGTTTCACCTCCTTAAAGTGGTGTAAGCATAGTATACGGAGAACTTTTGTTCATATGTATATCATCTACAAGGTAATTTTTGGAATATTTCTTCCGGTTGAATAATGGAAAAAATTACAACAAAATCTATCGCATATATATTTCTTCACTATCCATACTACTAGTACAGTAACAAAACAAGCCGCTTATAACACCGATGGATTAGAGCCGGCAAGGCGGTTACACTGGTTCAACTCCAGCTAATCCAACCAAAAAAACTAAACATTCATCAAGGAGGAACTAACATGGCTTCAAATAATAGCAGCAGAAATCAATTAATTGTACCTGGCGCTGAATCTGCGCTAGATCAAATGAAGTACGAAATTGCACAAGAATTTGGTGTACAGCTCGGAGCTGACGCAACAGCACGTGCAAACGGTTCCGTAGGTGGCGAAATTACAAAACGTCTTGTAGCAATGGCAGAACAACAACTTGGCGGATTCCAACGCTAATTTCATAACATGGCTAAAAAGGTCCCGGCTTTTGCCGGGACCTTTTCCAAGTGAAAATCCTTTACCTTCCTCATACTTTCTGTCTCTAGCTGTAGGCGACATTATAAAAAACCCAACCACCCAAACTCCTCAATCTATTTTTTATAAATAAAACGTTTATAAAGAGCTACTTTGATTGAACGTATACACTCTTTAGTCTTCGTATAAAACATTGGCCTATTAAGGTTCCGTTTTTTCAATAAATTATGTTTTATAACCGAACAGGCTTCTCTCCCATTGTTTAGCTCCTGCAAAAAGCTCGTTCCATATTTCGGCATGGCTATGCCAAAGTTTTCTGCTACTGTCGCTCCAATATCTGCGAAGGTTTGACGAGTTAGCATTTCTTTTCCAATGCCTTTCATGCTTGGACTGTAAACCAACAAAGGTACATATTCACGTGTATGATCCGTACCGTGATGGACTGGATCATTTCCATGGTCAGCTGTAATAATCAACAAATCATCTTCGTTCATCTTTTGAAGTACTTCTGGAAGACGTAAATCATACTCTTGCAGCGCCTCCCCATATCCCTGCGGATCACGTCTATGACCAAAGAGTGCATCAAAATCAACAAGGTTCAAAAAACTTAACCCTGTAAAATCCATATCTAATGTATCAATTAACTTATTCATGCCATCCATGTTAGATTTTGTGCGCAATGACTTCGTTACTCCCTCGCCATCAAAAATGTCAGAAATTTTACCAATTGCAAACACCTCGTATCCTCCATTTTTCAATTCATTCATAACGGTTTGCCCAAATGGCTTCAAAGCATAGTCATGACGGTTTTCTGTACGCTGGAAACTGCCTGGTTGCCCTAAAAATGGACGTGCGATAACACGACCGACCATATATTTCTCATCTAATGTTAATTCACGTGCAATTTTGCAAATATCATAAAGCTCATCAAGCGGTACAATTTCTTCATGTGCTGCAATTTGCAATACGCTGTCTGCAGATGTGTATACGATCATTGCTCCTGTCTCCATATGCTCCTTGCCAAGCTCATCGAGAATCTCAGTACCTGAAGCCGGCTTATTGCCGATTACTTTACGACCAGACCTTTTTTCTAGTTCTTCAATTAACTCTCTAGGGAAACCTTCTGAAAACACTTGAAATGGTTTATCGATAAATAACCCCATCATTTCCCAATGCCCAGTCATCGTATCCTTACCCACAGATTTTTCTTGCATTCTCGTATAGTAGGCCATCGGTTGCTCTACCTTTTGGATCCCTTGGATTTTACGAATATTACCAAGACCCATCTTTTCCATATTAGGTAAATATAGTCCATTCATATGCTCTGCGATATGGCCAAGCGTGTCTGCTCCTTCATCCCCATACTTTTTTGCATCTGGCGCTTCACCAATCCCAACAGAATCCATGACGATTAAAAAGATGCGTTTATATTTATTCACAACTTATCCCTCCTATGTGAAGATGCTTACATTTATTAAAAATATGTCTACGTTATTTGTCGTTGGACGTCGGACAACTTGTTATTTAAAGTGATTCTATCATTCAATTGACTAATATTCAATATTTTTAAAATAAAATTTGTAAACGAATCTCCTCAGCATACGGTGGTTTGCCAAGAACGACTATTTAGTTAGGGGGTCCGTCCGCATTTTAATGAAACTATACACTTTGAAGGACTTGATTCGTAAAACGAATGAGAGTAAAAAAACAGGAACAAGACTATCTGTTCCTGTAAAAGTAAATGAATATATCGAAGAACATCTATTAAAGTTTCGATTTGTACCTCAAGTTATGGGATTTGGTGAGTTGAAAATAAGAACAGAAAAGAAGTTGTATAAGTAGGAAAATCCTCGTAAAGGATATTGGAGAATTGCCGGGGTTAAAGAACCTAACTACAAGAATAAACAATTACGTTTGACATAACTCAAAACCATACACACAACAGCGTGGGGCGTGAAGACTCGTTGTCTCCATTCCACCCCAGCTATACCTCGGCCATATCTCAATTGAGTAAGACATAGTTAATCATGTTATTTCAAAATCCACCGCGCGTTATGAATGCCCCTGTAGGCTTTTCACTTTTACATAAATATTACGTCCAAACCATCAGAATTCTTGGAGCAAAAACCTTATTTTAAACGTTTACGGAATACATGGAAGCTAAAATTATCAGAACGAAAATAATTGATTGAATATAAAATAAGCCGATCTTTTTCATCATAGTGAGATTGTTTTAGAACTAATAAAGGAGTTTCTTTATCACATTTTAAACTATCAGAAACTTCTGGCAAATAACTAGTTGTTCCAATGTCTGTAGTCGCATAATCAATCTTAACATTGGCTTTGTCCTCTAGAAAATCAAAAATAGATTCTCGATCTAAGGTACACCCTTTTGGTAACAGATGTTCAGGAATTTTATCGATACAGTATACCAGTGGTTCTTGATTAGACGTTCTTATTCTTTTAACCAACAATATTTTTTCATTATCCCCAAGATTTAATTTTTCTTTCTCTTGGCTATTTGGCGTTACATAGTCTGAAAATATTAACCTTGTGCCCGGTGTATGCCCTCCCCTTTGAATTAAATCCGTAACACTAAACAGTTCCTCTATTCCATTAGAATATAAAGGTTTCTGATTTATAAATGTTCCTATCCCATGTTTTTTAGTGATTATATTTTCTTGTTCTAATGATCTTAAAGCTTCTCTTAATGTAGAGCGACTTACTTTGAACTCTTTAGCTAATTCTGTTTCAGAAGGCAACTTCTCACCAGGTTTTAAATTACCTTTCTCTATTTCTTCTTTAATCTTATCTATGATAACTAAATACCGTGATTTATGATAATCTTCTGTATACATTAATACGTACCTCCATAAAAGACATTAGTTATTTTATGGTATCAAAATAAACATAATTTTGCTATTTGTTTTCTAATGGAAGTTCTATGTTTATATGCCATAGTTCGTTTCGAATTACAATCACTGTCTGCATCCCCTCCCCCTTAGTTCTTGTAAATGTCTTTGTAAATTCAAACATCACAATAAGATGTTCATAACACTAGTTTTAAAATTCACTTCCAAAAAGTATTGAATATGTGACGATCCAGTGCTAGAATCAATCTAAACGCTTACAGTTGTTGGACATCTAACAACAAGCAAAGAGAAATATCTTTCATATTTTTCCTTTTAATCAACTATTTTCATGGCATGGAAAATGAGAGCAGTTGAAAATTGTCCTTTCTCATTTAGGAATATACCACTTCATACTAGAAAAAATTTGTTTCTAAAAAAGATTGCACACTAGATAATTAAGTGCTAGAATCAACCTAAATAGTTTTTGGTTGTCGGACGTCTGACTATTATGTTTATGGAAGCACTTTCGAAAATTGTCTTTTGGATTAACTATTTACACAGCGTAAACAATAAGAAGAGTTAAAATGCTAAAGAAAATTCTGTCTACTGCAAGGTGGGGACTCTACATGATTTATCATATAACCCTAATTACCATTTCTGGAAACCTTTAAAGAAAACTCGCCGATTAGCTTCCGGCCGGAAACTTATACTTCTTACAGTGAAAAAACAATTGTAATCAATGCACCTATGTCATCCTTTTAGGAAGGAATAGAGCAGCAATAGATTAATCATACGCAATCATTTGGAGGGAATATGATTGAATACAGTTTATGTAAACGCTACCTTTTTTACCCTGGATAAGGAAAATCGAATCTTTGAAAACGGCATGCTGATTGTTGAGGATCAACTCATCTCCTATATCGGTCCGCATTCTCCAGAACGGCTTGCTAAGACAAATCGAGTTGTGGATCTTGGCGGAAAATGGGTTTTACCAGGATTGGTAAATGCCCATTCGCATATAGTGATGACTCTTTTACGCGGCATCGGAGATGATATGCTGCTGAAGCCATGGCTAGAAACTAGAATATGGCCGATCGAAGCCCAGTTCACAACGGAAATTGCCTCTATCAGTACTCAGCTCGGTATTTTGGAAATGTTAAAATCCGGAACAACTACATTCTCGGATATGTTTAATCCCAATGGCATAGACTCTGATGCTGTAATGCAGATTATTGGCGAAACTGGGATTCGTGGAGCCTTTTCCTATACGATTTTTAGCTTAGGTACCGAAAAAGAACAGCAAGCGAATCTCATGGGAGCTGAGCGGTTTGCTAAAAACTATAAAATGGTTGCTGATGGCCGCTTAACAACTATGGTCGCCCCTCATAGCCCGTATGCTTGTACACCTGAAGCACTTGTTGAAAGTGCACGGATTGCTAAAGAGAATGATTTAATGGTACACATTCATGTCTCAGAAACAGATTTTGAAGTGCTAGACATTGAAAAACGTTACGGAGCTCGGCCTGTGGAGCACCTTCGCCGTTTAGGTCTCTTTGACCAACCAACCGTGATGGCTCACGGTGTGGTGCTCAATGATGAAGAGCGAACGATATTGAAACAGTATGGTGTACGGGTTGCTCATAACCCAATTAGCAACTTGAAACTGGGTTCAGGTATTGCCGATGTTGTTCGTCTTCTAGACGCCGGAATAAAAGTAGGAATCGCAACAGACGGCGTAGCTTCTAATAACAATTTCGATATGTTCGAGGAAATGAGGACTGCTGCATTACTACAAAAAGGGATCTACAAAGATGCAACTAAGCTTCCTGCCCAAACAGTTCTATCCTTGGCTACGCGAGTAGGGGCTGAAGCAATTGGCATGGGCCACACAGGTTCTCTGGAAGTAGCCAAAAAGGCTGATTTCATTACAATTTATCCATATGACAAGGAACATTTACAACCACTTAGTGAAGCGTATTCACATTTGCTTTATGCAGCATGCGGACGTGATGTGTGTGATGTTTACATCGATGGAAAGATAATTGTGAAAGACCGCTGCTGCTTAACTATAGATGAAGAAAAAGTAATTGCCGAAGCAAATCGTCTGCAGTCTAGCCTTTCAAGATAAGCTCTAGGCATATTAAACTTTTGATTTAATTTTTAATATTTGAGAGGAGAAAAAAACATGAAACTTAGTGAAAAAATTCAACAAACAAAAGAATATTTACTTTCTAAAATTGATCAATGTCCATCTATTGGTCTAGTCCTAGGGTCTGGACTAGGCATATTGGCAGAAGAGATTGAAAATCCAATTACTATTCCTTATGATGTCATTCCTCATTTTCCCGCTTCTACCGTGGCCGGTCATAAAGGTCAGATCGTGATTGGCGATTTAAAGGGTAAGCGTGTAATCGCAATGCAGGGACGATTTCACTACTATGAAGGGCATACACTTGAGGCTGTTACCTATCCTATTCGTGTCATGAAAGCGATTGGAGTTAAGCAAATCATTGTAACGAATGCAGCGGGCGGTATTAACTCAACTTTTAAGCCTGGTGATTTGATGATTATTCAAGACCATCTCAATTTAACCTCCCAAAACCCATTGGTTGGACCTAATGAAGAGGAGTTTGGAGAAAGATTTCCAGACATGTCTGAAGCTTATTCACAGAAATTGATTGCTTTAACAAAAGAGGTAGCAGCTAAGGAAAAAATAAAAGTCGTAGAAGGTGTCTACGCTGGAGTAATTGGACCTAGCTATGAAACACCAGCTGAGATTAAGTTCTTGGATAGAATCGGAGCAGATGCTGTTGGAATGTCCACTGTTCCAGAAGTAATTGTTGCCAGACATTCCGGACTAGAGGTTCTAGGCATTTCTTGTATCAGCAATATGGCAGCAGGAATCTCTGAACATTCTTTAACGCATGATGAAGTAATGGAAACAACCGAAAAAATTAAAGCTCAATTTTTACAATTAGTGAAAGAAGTCATTGTTGTAATGTAGAAGAATTACGATTCTGAAAAGCTCATACATCCAGCATAAATCAAAAAAGCTGATTATCGGAGCGAACATAGTTGGATCGAAATGGAGGAGTAGAATTGTGATTCAGCGTTTCATGCAATATTTTCAACTAGAAGCACACGAGACGACGTGGAAAAGAGAATTAACAGCAGGGTTAACCTCCTTTTTTACAAGCGCCTATATCATACTGGTCAATCCCTTGATTTTAAAAGATGCTGGAATTCCCTTAAGCGCTAGCGTCATGGCAACCATTATTGCCTCAATTGCAGGCTGTCTACTGATGGCCCTATGGGTTAATGCACCAATTATTGTGATTCCCGGCATGGGGGTCAATGCGTTTTTTAGTTATACGATGATTCAGTCTATGGGACTAACCCCTCAACAGGGAATGACTGTGATAATTATCTCAGGAGTGCTCTTTTTTCTCGTCAGTATCACTTCTTTCGGAAACCGAATACTATTGTCAGTCCCTGATTCATTAAAGCATGGAATTACAGTGGGCATTGGACTTTTCCTTACTTTTATTGGACTGCAGAAAGGAGAAATCATTAAATCTAGTGAAACTACCATCGTCGCCCTTGGCAACTTTGGAAGTCCTATTACACTGTCTACCCTAGTAGGCCTGCTAATCACACTAGTGCTCTTTGTTCGCAACGTCAAAGGAAGCTTATTAATCGGCCTCTTTTGTACCAGTGTATTGACTCTTTGGATTACAGGAAAAAGGGAAATTACCGACAAAGGAATAGACTTTCACGCCTACAGTCAGGTGTTTGCCTCTGGTGATTTCAATATCTTACAGGTTACTTTCTGGGTCGCTGTTTTTTCTATGACAATGATTGTTCTCTTTGAAAACATGGGCTTGCTAAGCGGTATGCTACCGGATGTTGAAAAATTCCCCCGTGCTTACAAAGTAATGGCAATCTCTACGATTGCATCGGGAATCTTTGGAACTAGCCCGACCATTGCCTCAGCTGAGAGCGCATCGGGAATCTCTGAAGGAGGAAGAACTGGTATTCCTGCCCTAGTAACAGCAATCTTGTTTGCCTTCTCAATCTTAGCGCTACCTTTCATCCAGCTAATCCCTGGAAATGCCGTTGCTCCGGTATTAATTATCATTGGAGCATTGATGATGAAAAGCGTGATTAACATCCCATTTCATGATTTTTCCGAGAGTTTTCCAGCTTTTTTAATCATCGTCTGTATTCCATTAACATCCAGTATCGCCGACGGGTTAGCTTTTGGTTTTATCGCATACCCATTAGTCAAAGTGGCGATTGGTAAATGGAAATATGTGTCACCTCTTATTTACCTAATTGCAGTGCTCTTTCTGTTGAATATCGTCGCTTCTTCTGCACTTGTACATTAGTACTTATTTTTTATAGATAAAGAACAAATTTATTTTGTACTAAACTTCACTCCTTAAAGCTACACAAAAAACATGCAATGTCAAAGTACTTTAAGGGGTGCTTTAGATAAAGAAAACTCGCCGATTGGTAAGCCCTACTTATACTGTATTCCTAAGATTTCTCGCTACATCGAGTTAACTCCCGGCTAGAAATTTATACTTTCTTACAGTGTAAAACAACTCACTCTTCAAAATCTTAATATATATAAAATTTTATATTAAATTAAAGTGCAGGAGGAAGTTCAGAATGAAATTTATAATTTTCACATTCGGATTAATTATTATCTTTTTACTAGCGTTTCTTGTAAGTAGTAATCGTAAACAGATTAAATATAAACCGATTGCGATTATGCTTGTAATACAGCTAGTATTGTCATATTTTTTATTAAATACGTCCATCGGATTTATATTAATTAAAGCGATTTCTGATGCGTTTGGAACACTTCTGAAATACGCAGAATCTGGTATTGATTTTGTATTTGGCGGCTTAGTTAATCAAGGAGAATTTTCATTCTTCCTTTCTGTATTGCTTCCAATTATTTTCATTGCCGTGTTGATCGGAATATTACAGCACTTCAAAGTTTTACCTTTTATCATCAAGGGAGTCGGCTTCTTGTTAAGTAAAGTAAATGGTCTAGGGAAACTAGAGTCCTATAATGCTGTTGCAGCGGCAGTTATTGGACAAGGAGAAGTATTCATTACAGTAAAAGATCAATTAGGTCAATTGCCCAAAAAGCGATTATATACGCTTTGTGCCTCTTCCATGTCTACTGTTTCTATGTCAATTGTTGGTTCATACATGAAGATGATTGAACCTAAGTATGTAGTAACAGCACTTGTTTTGAACTTATTTAGTGGATTTATCATTGTTCACATTGTAAACCCTTACACAGTAAGTGAAGAGGAAGATATTTTAGAGTTACAAGAAGAAGAAAAGCAAACATTTTTTGAAATGTTAGGCGAATATATTACACTTGGATTTACCGTTGCTGTTATGGTAGGTGCAATGTTAATTGGCTTTGTAGCCTTAATGACAGCAATTAATGGTGTATTCAACGCCATTTTCGGTATTACCTTCCAAAGCGTCTTAGGATATATCTTCTCACCATTGGCTTTCGTTATGGGAATTCCGACATCAGAAATGCTAGAAGCTGGTAAGATTATGGCAACCAAATTAGTCACAAATGAGTTTGTAGCAATGCTTGATTTAGCAAATGCATCAGCAGATTTATCACCACGAACAATTGGTATTTTATCAGTATTTCTGGTCTCATTTGCCAATTTCTCTTCGATTGGGATTATTGCTGGTGCGACAAAGAGTATTAATGCAAAACAAGCGAATGTGGTTTCTCAATTTGGTTTAAAACTTTTATATGGAGCCACTTTAGTAAGTATATTATCAGGGATTATTGTTGGTGTTATGCTGTAACCTTTGAGTAGAGTAGAATAGAATAGAGGCTGTCCCAAAATGTCGTTTTAACAACCTTTTGGAGACAGCCTTTCTTTTTTGGAAATATACGGGAGATAGGAGAGGCTGTCGGTCTGATTTCCTCCTTTTTACTCCGTCTCGTTCTTCTTTTTCTTTGGCTGTTCGGCCCACTTTTTTAAATTGTGGGCAGCACAAACTAGACCCCAGTCCACTGTATTTTTTGACAGGCCTCTCAGTGAAAAACGATGGAATTGGCAGTTGTGTTTGATTTGACCAAACACCGGCTCTACATCTATTTTTCGTTGCTTATATTTCTCCTTTCCTTCTTCCGTTGCCAATCGTTCCTGAACTTCTTTGCGCTGTTTCTGACTTTCCATGGAAACCGTTATGCTTTTCGTGTCTTTTCCTTTTGCGCAAACCTCTTGAAACGGACAATTATGACATTCCGTACATAGATACACGCGTTTTGTTGACTCATATCCATTCTCCGATTTCTGTTTCTTTTCATAGTGGAAGATGAGCCGCTTGTTCACCGCACAGATCCATTCATCTCATTCTTCGTCGTACATCATATTCTCCAACCGACCGATTTGATTCTTCCATGCCTTCGTTTGTTCCTTATCAAATGTATTGTATTTGATGTATGTCTCCATTTCATTCTCTTCGCAATACTTATAGTTTTCCTCGCTTCCATACCCAGAATCGCCAATAAGAATTTTTATGTTTGACTTTTCACAGGTTTAAAATCAATAGCCGATTTAATGAATATTTTGTTTAAATAAGTATCTTGATAATACAAGAAGTTCATTTTGATAATAATACTAATGTAGTTTAGAGTTGAGCAAGAAAAACCTTTCAATTATAAAAAGAGTAGGTATCCAAAATAAACTAGATACCTACTCTCCTACATCACGCTATTTGAATTAACTACTCTAGCATTTTCTAATTATTAATCTAAATTTTCCCCCTGATGCCCTTTAGGTACAGTAACCGTTGCGGTCGATCTGGCTGTGTTACCGGCTTTGTCTTTTGCTAAATAGGTAATCGTGTAAATTCTTCCGCTACCATAACCATTTCTTTCAGAACGCAAACTAAATTCTGTGTCCATTGTTCTATAGTTTGCCCCTTGGATATCATTAGGGGTAGCATTCGCTTCATTTACTGTGATTGACTCTAATATAATTGAAGCAATTCTTGAAATGGCATCTGATGAATCTAGGGTTACTTTGATATTCTCCAATTTATGATTTGGTTGTGAAAGAAGAGACTTATCAACGGTAACCTTAAGTACTGGTGCTGTTTTATCGATATTTATATCAACTAATTGGGGATCTTCCACGTTTCCTGAATTATCTTCGCTGCGATATTCAAACGTATTATTACCTTCAGTTGAGAGCACAATAGGATTTGTATAATCCTCCCATTCTCCTTTATTTACTCTGTATTGGGTTTTCTTAACTCCAGATTCATTATCGGAAGCATTGAGTGTAACAGTAACATCGGAAGTATACCATCCGTTATTGCCGGTGGTCCCATCTACGGTAGCGGTAGTTGTAGGTTTCGTCATGTCCTCAACAAGTTTTTGTCTCCCTTCAACTTTTGCTTCAACTTTTTTCCCTTGTGCTGCTAACTTTTCAATATAGCTTACAAATATCTCTGTATCAGTAAGATCATTTCTTACAAGTTTATTTTTAGCAAATGCAGTAAAGCCATCGCCGCCGCTAGCTAAAAATTCATTCATTGCTACTTTATAGGTTTTGTTCATATCCATCTTCGTTTTACCATCTTCTAAAAAGACATCTTGTACACAATATTTATTTTTGCAATTTGGAGCCTTACTTCCGTCAACATATGTATATGTAAAACCGGAAATTTGCAGGAACATGATATGATCTGGGTTTTGCCATTGCTGATTTAAGCCATCTTTAATTTGTTGTCCTGTTAACTCAACAAGCTGGATATAGTTATTAAACGGCTGAACTGCATAGGCTGCTCCCCATGTAATAATGTTCTCGCCTTTGTCATTGGTTTTTGGAATTAGCGCTTCACGAATACCACCTGAGTTTGTAATAGCAAAATCAGCACCTTGCACTATCGTGCGTTGTCCATCTGTAATTAAATTTCCAAGTGGATTTTCACCATCTTCCGGCTTGCGTTTTCCAATCGGTTCACTGCTTGCTGCCTGGCCAATCGGTACCACCGCAGCTTTCTCCGTAATCTTTTTCGCTTCATCTACTATTGCTTGCACCTCTGGATCGGGAGTAACATCTCGTGTATTAGGTACCACTTCTGCTTTAATCGAATCTTTGACAAAGTCTCCTGTCTTTGGATCAAGCTCAGTCCGTACATCGCCAAAGGCCTGCCCATAATTATAGTCCTGGATAATGAGCTTTCCATTGACCACTCCGTTGGCATATTGGTGGCTATGAGCTGCAAAGATAATGTCTACTTCATCATCTATTTTTGTTGCAACATCTGCCATGGCACCCGTTGTTTCTCCGTCACTTGTTACGGCTCCTTCATGATCAACTACAACGATGGCTTTAATCCCTTTATCTTTTAACTCTTTTGTATATTTATTAATCGTCTCTGCTTCATCAAGAAAATCAAATGGTTCTACACTTTTTGGAATGACAGATGTTTTCGTTTCTATCGTTACGATTCCAATAAAACCAACCTTTACCCCACCAATATCTTTTATTATATATGGATCAAAAATAGGCTGACCTGACGTTTTGTCTACAACATTGGCTGCCAAGTATTTGAAATCATTATCAATCCCGTGATATTCATAATCTGTTCCTTCTGTAAATTTTGCTACATTCGGATGAACCGATGAGGCACTAATAAGACGTTTAAACTCTGGAATCCCTTCATCAAACTCATGATTTCCGAGAACGCCTAGTTTAAAGCCCATCGTATTTATCGCTTTCATTGTTGGTTCGTCTTGTAGCAAGGAAGACAGGGAAGGACTCGCGCCAACTGCATCCCCCGCATGTAAGCGAAGCGTATAAGCTTTTCTTCCTTCCTTTTGCGCCTGATCCTCCACTTCTTTCTGATGCTCATTAAGGTGTGTGGCTAAATAGGCAGCACCACCAACCTCTCTTCCATTTAATTTACTTTTTGTGTCCAAATTCCCATGGAAGTCATTAATTGCTAGCATTTGAAAATCAATATAATCACTATGGTTATCCACTTGTTGATCTTGTACTGTCTCACTGGCATAGACTGGCGATAATACAAACTGAAAAGCTAGCAAACTAGTAATGATTGACTTATTTAACAAATTAAATTCCTCCTTTTTAAGCGCGTACAATTTCTGATCGTAAACTTTAAACAAGATTAAGGGCTTTTTTCAGGCCGCTATACTTGTACATCTTCATCTATCTCCCCCCAATATTAACTAATATCTATGTCAAAGCCTTTTTAAAGGCTGGATTATTTAAATCTATCTCTTCCTTTTGGTCTCATACTCTTGATACAGTTCTATAATCTTTTTCTTCTTCACCACAGTGTAAGGGGTTACAATACAAACGATAAAAAATCCATTAGATAATTGTATAAACGTCTGATGTCAGACTATTATTCTACGAATATTGGAACCAACTCCCTTAATAATTCAACCTATTAATGTGAAATGAGGATAAATAAAAAATAAATTGTAAGACGTCCAACAACTAAGGTTAATATTAGCATCTGTTTGTATAATTTTCAATATTTTTCCGGTTGAAAATTTTGAAAGTTTTAAATTGCTAAATGTTTACCAAATAAAAAACCAAGGCTAGAAAAGCACTTGGTTTTTTAGGGATTTATATATTTTATAAGAATCTTTACTTTATTCGTTTACAAAAAACATTAAAGCTAAAATTGTACAAACGAAACAGGAAGCTTCACTTCAACAATTCTGTCAGGAAATCTAGTTTTTGCTTCGCATTGTCTTTAGTAATAAGATCTACACCAGTATCAACATCTTTTCTAACCCTGATTCCCTTTATCACTTTCCAGGCAGTTTCAACGCTTATATACCCCATATCATATGGATTCTGTGCTACTGTACCAGTTAAAGTTCCCTCTTTGGTTAATTCCACCATTTTGGTAATCCCATCTGCTCCTATGACTGGCAGCTTTTGCCCGTGCTCCTTAATGACATCTAAAGCGTCTAGTGCCATGGTGTCGGTTGTAGCAAACACACCTTTCACGTCAGGGTGGTCCTGTAAAATCATTCTCATCTCTTTTCTAATAGACAACGCTTCGTCCTCATGTGGGACTACTGATTTTTCTGCCGCAATTTTGATCCCTGCATCCTCTAAACTAGATGTAGCTCCTTGAATCCGTGCACTTAAAACCGAACTGTTTACAGCTCTTGTAATAAGAGCAACTTCATCCCCAGGCTGCAACTGTGAAGCTAGTAATTCTCCTGCTATTCTGCCTAACCTAAAGTTATCGGTACCAATATGGGCAGTTTTATGTTCCAAGGGAAGATCTGTATCTACGAGCAATACAGGGATTTTATTTTCGACAAATTTTTCTAAGATAGATATGACAGCAGATGACTCATAGGGAGATACAACTAATACATCTGGATGTTCGTTAAGAATATTTTTTAATGTATACTCGAGTACATCTTTCTTTAACTGGTTGCCGGGTGCGACAACTTTACCATCTATATCAAAGTCTCGAAACCCCTTTTCTGCTCCTGCTTTCACAATATTCCAATACTGTGAGTCTAGGTCTTGTAAAACAACGACTATTTTAGGCCTATCATTTGTTCTAAGAAATTTGACTACATATCCTATTATAGTGGCTAGAAAGAGCAAACTAATCAATAGAATGATCCATTTCCTTTTCATAATTCACCCCCTCCTAACAGGAGTGCTAATACAAGTTCATATTTCTTGAATTCTTTATAAAAGGATGTCTCTTCATACAAACATCCATGTGTAGTTTTTTAATCCCATCAGAGTGCACTCTACTATTAATTTATGTTTATAAAAAGAGAAAGCCTGAACTCTTATCAACACTTTCTCTTTTAATTCATTCATAACATCTTTTTATTTTAAATAACCTTAGTTTTCAAGAGATTTTTCCCAATCAGCAGCGAATTTTTCCATACCCTGATCCGTTAGTGGATGCTTAGAAGTTTGCTCAATGACTGCATATGGGATCGTTGCAATATGGGCGCCCGCCAATGCTACGCGAGTCACATGATCTGGATGACGAACAGACGCGGCAATAATTTGTGTATCAAAACTATGAATGCGGAATAGTTCAGCTACTTTTGACACTAATTGTACGCCGTCCTCAGAAATATCATCCAAGCGACCCAGGAACGGAGATACATACGTTGCTCCTGCACGAGCCGCTAACAAAGCTTGGTTTACTGTGAAAATAAGGGTAACGTTCGTTTTCACGCCTTTATCTGCAAGATAACGACAAGCCTCCAAACCTGCTAACGTCATAGGAAGCTTGATTGTAACTTTCTCATCCCCGCCGTTTATTTTGATCAACTCTTCAGCTTGTGCAATCATTTCATCAGCTGTAACTGCATCCGGGGTTACTTCAGCCGAAACAGATTCTACACGTGGAACCGCTTGGCAGATTTCTGCAATGCGATCTTCGAATTTAACGCCTTCTTTAGCAACTAAAGAAGGATTTGTTGTAACACCGGCTAAAACACCAATTCTATATGCCTTTTGAATATCTTCAAGATTTGCAGTATCAATAAAAAATTTCATGGTACATTTCCTCCGTTTTAAGAATGTAGTAGACTTTTTGCAGTTCGAACAACGTTTTCTGTCGTAAATCCAAATAGCTCCATGACTTCCACTCCCGTTCCTGAAGCACCAAAGGTTTCGATGGATACGATTTTCCCTTCGAATCCTACATAGCGTTCCCATCCAAGGGAAATCCCCATTTCTAGTGCTACACGCTTCGTAACAGACGCTGGCAGAACAAACTCCTTATACTCTTTCGGTTGACGATCGAACAGTTCCCAGCTTGGCATAGCTACAACACGAACGGATACATCTTCTTTTTCCAGTTCAGCTTTCGCGTTCACAGCTAAAGACACTTCTGAACCCGTCGCAATCAAAATCACATCTGGATTTTCATCCGTTTGTGTTAGTACATAGGCCCCTTTAGAAAGATTCCCCAGATTCGCTTCTGTTTCATGGAGCACAGGCAGGTTTTGACGGCTGAGCACCAAAGCAACCGGACCCTCTGTTTGCTGCAGAGCATACGCCCAGGCACTCGCTGTTTCGTTTGCATCTGATGGACGAATTACTGTAAGGCCAGGAATCGCACGAAGAGCAGCTAGATGCTCAATCGGCTCATGAGTTGGACCATCTTCTCCAACTGCAATCGAATCGTGAGTAAAAACGTAAGTAACCGGTAACTTTTGCAAGGCTGCTAGACGAATAGACGGTCTGAGATAATCATTGAACACAAAGAAGGTACTTACAAAAGGCTTCACCCCGCCATGAAGAGCCATCCCATTGCCGGCTGCCCCCATCGCATGCTCACGAACACCGAAGTACACATTCCGTCCACCAAAAGATTCTACTGCATACGCTGCTTCTCCCTTAATATCAGTCATAGTAGAGTGAGAAAGGTCTGCACTGCCTCCAAAGATGGAAGGAACTGCTTTAACAAAATGGTTAATTGCCTCTCCGCTCGCTACACGAGTAGAAATAGCTTTCTCTGCACTAAACATCAAAATATCTTTTGCCTCGATAAGAACTTCACCTGTAATCGCTTGCTCTAGCTCATTTGCTAATGCAGGATACGCTTCTCGATACGAACGGAACAATTCCTTCCATTGCTCTTCTTTGCCGATCCCTCTTTGTTTTAATTCTTCAAAATGGGCTTGTACTTCTTCCGGAACAAAGAAATTCTCTTCATAGTGCCAGCCATACGCTTGCTTCGTTGCTGCCGCTTCTTCTGCTCCAAGCGGATTACCATGTGCTTTGTTTGTTCCGGCAACTTTCGGGCTGCCATAGCCGATAATCGTTCTAATCTCAATCAGTGTTGGCTGATCCATATTTTGTTTCGCTAATTCAATTGCTTTTGCGATATCTGCGACATTATTTCCATCTTCCACGCGCAAATATTGCCAATGAGCGGATTCAGCTCGCTTTTGCATATCTTCTGAAAAGGAAAGGTTTAAGGAACCGTCCAAGGAGATGTCGTTTGAATCATATAAAGCAATTAATTTTCCGAGTTTCATATGGCCAGCCATCGACATCGCCTCATAAGCAACGCCTTCCATTAAATCGCCATCGCCTACTAATGCATAGGTGTAATGGTCAATGACAGGAAATCCGTCTTGATTAAATTTCGCAGCCAAATGCGCTTCAGCCATGGCCATCCCGACCGCATTTGCAATCCCTTGTCCTAAAGGACCCGTTGTTGCTTCAACACCATCTGTATGACCAAATTCCGGATGACCTGGAGTTTTGCTGTTTAGCTTTCGGAAGCTTTTCAAATCATCTAGGGACACATCATAGCCAGCTAGATGAAGCAGGCTATACAACATACTAGAGCCATGTCCTGCAGACAGAACAAATCGATCTCGATTAAACCACTTTGCATTTGCAGGGTTATGATCCAGATGATACGCCCATAGTGCATATGCCATAGGAGCAGCCCCCATCGGAAGGCCTGGATGACCGGAATTAGCCTCATTAATAGCATCTATTGATAAAGTTCGAATCGTATTTACAGCGAGTGTTTCAATATCATGGTTCATACGTTTTATATCCTCCTAGTAAAATATAGTCTATTCATATGCTCTACGGCATAGTCAAACTTGGCTGCTCCTTCGTCCCCATACTTTTTTAGGTCTAGTGCATCACCAATACCGACAGAGTCAATGACGATTAGAAAGATGCATTTACATTTATTTAAAACTTGACCATCCTATGTGAAAATACTTACAGTGGGACCTAATTATAAGAAATCTTATTCTTTATAACTCAAGCCTCATATTTTTTTCTGCTCATTAATTGCTTCATATGCTGCAATTTTACTGATACGGCCTTTATGTCTTCCACCTTCACATGGGGTTGCTAACCATATTTTTACAATTTCACGAGCTAAGCCCGGACCAATGATACGTTCTCCCATTGCTAATATATTGGTATCATTATGCTGTCTTGTTGCCTTAGCACTAAACATATCGTGCACAAGCGCACAGCGAATTCCCTTTACTTTGTTTGCTGCAATACTCATACCAATACCTGTTCCGCAAATTAAAATACCACGTTCTACTTCCCGATTTACTACTTTCTCAGCTACTGCAATTGCGTAATCTGGATAGTCAACAGGAGTACTACATTCACAACCTAAATCAACATATTCAATATTCATTTCTTTCATTAATAAAATGATTTCTTTACGAATCGTTCTGCCACCATGATCAGATGCGATGGCTACTCTCATTCTTCTTCCTCCTATCCCCTTGCAACTGCATTACCCCATGACTTGATTGAAGTCTTCACCTTATTCATTTTGAGGAGCATCAGCAGTAATTGAATCTCGTTCGAAGACCCAAATTTGTGCATATTGCTTTTAATGGTTTCTCTAAAAAGACGACACGCGTACCTTAGTAAGAATATTTTTTAGTCAAGAAGTTCCTAACTCACTTCCAGCACCTGTGATTACAATTACGTGATGAATCATACAAATTTCCCTGATCCTAAAGCAAGAAGGGTTAACTCTCAAAAACTTAAACTCCTTTCTGTTTTTCGGCCATGTAAATAGTACGTCTATATGCATTTGTTAAAAAGTATTTCCACACTCCTACACGTTGGACGTCCGACAACATAGCGCTTAGGCTGATTTTATCACTCAATTATCTACTATTCAATATTTTTGCAAATAAAATTTATTAAAGGGTATATACTTGAGGTTATGGCCTCCCCCTCCATATCATAAAAGCGACTAGGGTTAAGCAAATATTGTAACGAATGCAGCGGACGGCATTCACTCAACTTTTAAGCCGAGTAATTTCATGATTATTCAAGACAACCTCAATTTAACTTCCTGAAATCCGTTGATTGGACCTAATGAAGAAGGATTTAGAAAAATATTCCCTCCCCCAGAAGTGTTCGGAACTTATTTGAAGAAATTGATTGCTTTCAAGAAAACTCGCTGATTGGCAAGCCGTTAGGAGAAGACAGAGGCGTAGTTGCACTTATACTGTATTTCTAAAATTTCCGACTGCGTCGAATCACTTCTAGCTGGAAATTTATACTTTCTTAAAGAGGGACAAAAAATAGTAGCCAAGCGCTTTTTTCAAAAGCCTTGGCTATTTCTTATGTTTCTAATGAATATTTTTATAATAAATTTGTTTACTCTACGCTCATGGTTTGCGTAATCTGTACATCGATGTTAAATTCAACGGGAATCTCAGAATAATGATTTTCCCATCTTTTAAAATTAAATTTTCGTGTTTGACTTCTTGCTCGGTCTCCAATACCCAATGGGTCAATCTTAAGTGCTTGAAATTTACTAACCATCCCTCGTGCATTTTTCTCAATATCATTCTTTGCTTCTTTTTCAATACGATCAATTATTTTTTTTTGACCCAACGCTACTCTGGCTCCTTCGACAACTCTTGCCTTTAGCTTCAGATAAATAAATACTCGCGGGTCGGTATTTGCATTTTTAATTTTATAATCGACTGATGACGAAATGTTTTCGATATTTACATACGGTCCATTCTTTAGTTTTATGCTAAAATAACCTGTCTTAGTGTCTTCATATAGCATTTTAAACACAAGTGCTTGTTTAAATCCAATATAGTCGATATACCGGTCCTTTTTAAATAAAGCAACACCCTTTACTTGCACTTTATCTTCTTTTCTTTCTAACAGAGGCATAAATGGATCCATCCCTTTGCCGAAGTATCGATACATAAAAGTATGGACATCCATTTTCGGAATATACCCTCTTGTATTCTGTTCAATCAGTTCTATGAAATACTTAGCAGTTGTATCATTAATCGGGTACTTATGGTCAAGTACTTCATAAGCCTTACCGTCAATTATGGCCAGATAGACCCCTTTATTTATCCTAGTATCACGATAGATAGAATCCAACATTTCAAATACACCTGTTTTATTTGCTAATTCTCTCCCATATAATACGATGCCTAATCTTCCTAACTCGATAGGCTTTGGTGATTGACCTTGTATAATCCTTCCTAAGTCTTTATTTGTAGGGGCCACAGCTTTAAAAATCCCGCTCTGTGTTTGCCCATCCGTCCCTGATTGAATAAGCGGGACAGAAAAACTGCCTAGAATATAATCGCCATCCACATAATCATAGCCAATAGATTGAACAAATTGAATATCCTCGAGAATAATTGGATTTTTGGTGCATCCTACCATCAAGAAGAAGCTTAGACAAAGAATTAGCCGATTTATCATGTTTCATTTTTCCTTACCCTATAGATTATGATTTGAGACAAAAACAGTAAGGGTATGTAAATATACATGACACAGCTGCCGATATTATTAATCAATTTAGTATATAGATTGACTTGTTGGCGATCTACAATTAAATTGTTGCTAATAAAGACAATACCTATCATTAGTAAAAGAATTATGCGCTGATTAATATGAAAAATTTTTTTAATTGTACGGCTGGATGCCCATAGTCCGAGACAAATACCTGGTAATACAAGAAATAACCAAAGAGAAATACCTATGAATTCAAATCTTTCAATGAAAGGTAATTCAATTTTTTGCCATAATGTTAATGTTGGCCAAACGGTATAAGCTAATTGATCAATATTAAAATAAGCTAATGAAACAATAGTGAAGGCAAGATAAATAAACATCGTAAATAATACACCAAGATGAGCCCATTTTCTTGACTTTCCTACTTGATCCAAAAACGGATAAAATATTAATATAAATTCGAAGCCTAAATAACTATAAACCATTTCCTTCATTGCCTTGAACTGATCATTGATAGAATGATCAAACATAGGTATTAGATTATAAAAATGAACATCTTTTAGAGGAAAATATAATGTGAAAAGCATAATAATTATTATAATTCCTGAAAAGAAAGAAATCCCTGTGATAATTCGAAAACCACCTGATGCATAATAATAGACCAATGCAAGAATTAGAGCTAGTATCCACCGGCTATCAATAAAAGTGACCAGCCAGACTTGAATAACCTCTACATACGTCCTTGTCCAAATTATGACCAATGCAAGAAAATAAGCAGTTAAAATAAAACTCAACAAGCCACCAATCCATTTTCCAAAAAGATCATGATGAATGCCTATAATATCGTTTTTACCCTTATTTAGAATCTGATAACAAATCCACACAAGAAGATGAGTAGATAAACCTACAAGAATCACTGCAACCCATGCATCCTGCCCAACCTCTTTAGCAATATATCGTTGAAAACCGAAAAGCCCTACATTGACTTGTGATGAACAAATAAGGTAAAAGGTAAAATAGGGGGAGACTTTATTCTTTTGTTTTAGATCTAACATCATATAATTCACCCTCTTATAGCATTTATTCATCAATATCATGCTTTTCCTTGACACGTTCTGTAATCATTCGAGTAGGATTTCCCGTTCGTAAAAAAATTGGTCGGGTCGTCTGGCGATGAAAAGGCAATCGGTACAGCGCGTCTTTCATATCTTGACTCCGAACAGGATAAATGGGTTCTAAATATGGGCATCCCAATGAGGTCACTCGTAAAAGATGACCAAGAAAGAAGGCAGTACAGATAGACATACCGAACAACCCTAAGATTTGAGCAGAAATAAGCATTGGAAGCCGAATGAGTATCACCGTATTACTCATTTGAAAGGCTGGTATAGTAAAGGCGGCTAATGCCGCAAGCGCAACAATAATAATTAAAACATTACTTGTAATTGCAGCTTCCACGGACGCAGTCCCAATTACAATACCACCCACGATACCCATTGTTTGACCAATTTTTGTAGGGAGTCTTTTTGCTGCCTCTCGAAGCAGGGCGATCGCAAATTCCAAAATAAGCACTTCGATAATCGGTGGGAAAGGAACCTCCTTTCTTGATGATACTAATGAAATTAATAATTCATCTGGAATCATTTCATAATGGTATGTTAAAACAGCAACATAAATTGGTGTCATTAAGGTTGATAAAAGTACCGCCATTAATCGCATTAAACGGAAGAACGACGCTGCCTGCCAATTGAAGAAGTAATCATCGAACGATGAAAAGAATTCAAAAATGTTTACAGGGATGATTAAAGCGTGAGGTGATCCATCCACTAAAACAGCGATCTTCCCTTCCGATAACAGGCTTGCTACGCGGTCAGGTCGTTCTGTATCAAATATTTGAGGAAACAATGAGTTTGGGTTATCAGTAATCATCTGCGAGATATAAGAACTATCGATAATTTGATCGTATTCAATATCATTAATCCTTTGTAGAGCAGTATTAACATACTCACTGTTCGCGATTCCAGCTATGTATAAAATAGCAACCTTTGTCTTTGATATGTTTCCAACCTTAACTTCTTTTACGTTCAGTTCTACAAGTGGGATTCGCTTACGTACCAGACTAATATTAGTATCCAATGATTCAATAAATGCCTCTTTCGGTCCAATAATACCGGATTCTACCTCAGGTATGGTTACTTGTCGTCCTTCATTAGGAACCGCTGGGATGAGGAGAACACAGTTTTGAAATTGTTGATTAATAGAAATCATAAGAGAACCACTTAATAGTCCTTCTTGGATTTCCTTTAGATTACTGGTTATTAACATATTTTCTATAGGCAAATTCTTTTTAATATCCTCTAATGTTTGGAACGTCTTATTTACTAAAACCGGAAGAATATCGCGATGTATAAGCTCTTGTTTTACTAAGGTTTTATAATATGACAACGAAAAGGGATATGATTTTGAAAGCTGAAAGGAGGTAAAATCAGTTGATGTTTTTAATTTCTTCATTAATTCGGTAAAAGATTGCGTATCCGCATTCATTACTCCAAGGGTTTCCTTTCCCCCTTTTTTTAAAACCATACTATACACCTCCTTTACTGTTGCTTCCAAGCAAAAGCTAAAGCTTTTTTTAGCATCTGTAATCTTTAACAATTTATTCAAAATAATGATTTTCCCGCCGAGAAGTGATGATTATGTGGCAAAATTAATAAGCATTTTTAAAAACTATTTAGACCTCTGATTAAGCTTAAATAAAATCTATAAATAAAAACAATAAGATAAAATGATTTATCCAATTCTGGACAACCTTCTCCTGTAAAAGAAGTTGCCCTTTTTGATTATATAGATGAGCTCAATGCTACTCATAAATAGAGTAAGAAATAACAAATATTTCAAAACTAGAATTGTTCACCTGTCATTACTGTCATAAACTCCTTATAAAATTCCTTATAATCTAAGTTTATTGCAATCCGATGTTGTGGTCTCCCATCAAAAGATTCAGGGGCATCGATCAATCGAAAATCTCCAATGCTTTGTCCCCTTGCAACATCGGTTATATCGATTACGACGGATGATCTATAGTATGTAAATATGTCTTCTCGGTCAATCGCTATAAGAGGGAGTGCATCATGAACTGGACTACCTTGTATCCCAGGAACTGTTTTTTGGTAAAACTGAAAATAGTAATAATCCAAAAGGGGTTTTAAAAGCTGAGTTTTCCCCTTAGAGTGAATGTAATTGACCATTTCAGGTGTTACGATAGCAGTTTGTGTTACATTTAAAGGATAAATAGAAACATTCTTGGCATACTTCATTACAATATTAGCTGCTACTGGATCACCATGAAAATTTGCCTCTGCCACTGGTGTAACATTACCAGGATAAAGGAATGACCCTCCCATAATATAATAAGATTGGACATTTTTCATACGCCCTTCATAAAGGATAAATAAAGTTGCAAGTGAAGTAAGTCTCCCTGCATTAACGATAATCAGTTCATTTTTGTACTTTTCGATAAGACTAATAACTTCAAAGAAATTTTCAAGTTCTTTGGGCTCTAGACCCGGTTTGATTGGGCCTAATCCAAACGGCCCATGGACCTCCAGATAAAAAGTTGGAACTTCACCTGTCATAGGGCGTTCCGCTCCCCCAAAAATTTTTATATCTACTCTTCCCATCCTTTGAAGTATATATCGAACATTTCTGGTAGTTTCCATTCTAGGAGCATTCCCGTAGTCTGCCACAATTCCTACAATATCAATTTTATTCTTTAAAAAGGCATATATTAGAGCTACTGTATCGTCAATCCCAACATCACCAAAGAATAATACCTTCTTTCTCAACTATTCTTCTCCCCTTTCAACGCTTACAAAAAAATTTGGCAAGTGTAGACCTTGGAAAGTTTGGCTATGGCCTATTTATACTCGTACTTTATCCTTAAAGTTCCCACTACATCGAACCGTTTTCTCAACTGAAAATTTATGGTTTATTAAAAACCAGGTAGCATTAAACAACTGAGTTCTGAAAGGTTTTTTCTATAAATGAGGTTATCATTCAGCGTCTGAGCTAACTAAGATAACCGAGCAGCTACCGACCCTTATTCTTCGGTTTAAATTAGTTCCTTAACAAAAAAGATGGACTTGGCACAAAAGCTCGTGCATTTTACAGACAATCTCCAAAGCTAGGACATACTAGTACCAGCAGTCTAAAAAGGATAGGTATCAGTAGGACTATTTGGATGGTTCTAATGTAAAAAACTTTAATATACGTGTAAATAAGCTCTAAAACATAGACATTACTGATCCTATTACTCTACAAAGGGTATGATTAATATCGAAAAGAAACATGTATTCCAATGGAAGTGATATATGCTAAAAAAACACAACTTCAACAAAGGGTTCTATCTAAGTTGGGATTCAATTCATACATAAATTATTTGGAGAAGAATATTAAGGTTCTATGCTTATAAAAATCATATTTATATCAAAACCATCTAGAGGCTTAGCACAAAAATTTTTTTTTGTTTTTAATTATCATCTCTTCGACTGTCAAATATTTTCGTGGTTGTATATTTTCCATAATGATATCCGCCACATCATCCGGATTCATTAAATTCTTCGTCTGTTCTGAAGTAAAAATCCCGTTCCAAAATTCTGTTTTCATACCCCCCATATAGACACCGACCACTTGGATAGAGGTTTCCTGTAGTTCTAATGTCAAACTTTCTGTAAATCCTCTTACCCCAAATTTACTAGCACAGTATACTGATTCATGCACTTTCCCTTGTTTTCCTGCTGTAGATACGATATTAACAATACACCCTTGATTTCTTGCCTTCATTTGTTTTAGTACCTGTTGGGTACAAAAAATAGTTCCTTTTAAATTAATATCAATCATTTCATGAATGGATTCCTCGCTGATATTCTCTGCCAGATCAAATGAGCCTACCCCAGCATTATTGATTAATAGATCTACTGGTCCAACTTCCTTCCGAATAGAATCAAAAACCCTCTGTACCTCCTTTTTACAGGAAACATCTGTCACATAAACAGAATGATTAGAAGGTAACGCGTCTGCTACTTTGAAAAGCTTTTCCTCACTCCTTCCTAAAAGAACAACGTGCACACCTTGTCTGGAATATTTTTTAGCTAAAAAAGCTCCTAGGCCACTCCCAGCCCCTGTAATCACAGCTACTCGATAAACCATATAAATGCCCCCTTAGTCTCCAGAAAGAGTTCTATCCGGAATACTGAAAATAATTTCTAAATATGAAAGCAGCTAAGGCTTAAAAGACACTTAGTTGTTTTCATATCTCTTATACTTTTTTATTGGTAAACATACCTGAAAATATATTTTTATCCATCATCGCATCCTTGAACATATTATTGCCTTTCTTGTGAAGGAGTCTTTTCAATAACTCAATTCACCTTTACATCCATCTTCATTAGTTCACGCTTTTCCTCTGTTAATGCCTGCTCTATCACTTCTAGATTATTTGAATTATTGACCTGATTCACCTTTTGTCTCAGGTAGGACGTCAGACCTTTGTAAGCGATCTTATCACTAAATTATAAAATATTCAATATTCTTTATTGAACTACCTCCACCTACTCGCTAACGCTCCTTGAGGTGGGAGATTCTGTATCCTCTTCCTAGGAAGCGAAATACAGAGCCGTTCAACAGGCTTCTCATAGGGCAAATAGGGAGAGCTCACACTTTCTTGTAAGGGACAAATGTCACCGAGGCGACTTGGCCCCTTACAAGGAGTGATAGCTGCTTCTCTTTTTTCACCCTATACGTGTTGCGATGTTCTTGCACCAATGCACCCACCATTCTGGAGCTCAATCCTTCTGGCTTTTGCGGCAAAATGATGGTGATGCAAGAACAGATAATGCCATTCCAAACGAAGTCAGACTCCCCTTTCTTCTAACCAAATTTTTGGTACATACTTCTGCAAAATATCATGTTCTGCTTGTGTCAGCCCATAGTTACAAATCTCCTTGTTGAATAATGGATAAGATTGGCCCGATACATGATAGAATAGGTGCGAACGAAGTACTCTGAATGCCTTCGTCCAAACACTCCATTGCTTCCAGTGGTGCTCCCCATCCTTGCGTTCTGTATAGGCTTGCAGTCCCTTTGGCACCTGTTCCTTCAAGTTCATGCCACGCCTGCCAATGACGTAGGACGCTGCTTGATGGATCGAAATATGCATCTGTTTCATATACTTCATCTTCCCGATCTGGCTTGTGAAGGCAGGACTCATCTCAAATACAGCGACTCCCATTTTGGCAGCTCGGCTGTGAATGCTATCCTGCATCTTTTTATAGGCAAACAGGCTCATC
>NZ_JASATP010000061.1:0-29907 GCF_038440375.1 Bacillus sp. OTU530 | reverse complement strand
TAGATCAGATTTTAAAGTTGGCATTTCCTTTTCTTGTAAAGCTACGCTTCCTGGCTTTTCAAATACACCTGCTAACATATTTACCACTCCTCTTTATCGTATTAGGAATATATTAAAACCTTTTTTCTAATAACGAGTAAACTCCTGAACATTTGCTATTGTTCCTCTGTAAATACGAGAGTTGCAACTAGAGCATAGTAAACACAATCATCTTAGTATAGTAGCTCCTGGGTAACGGAAGCGTTATTTAATGACTCGTATCCTTTTTCAATATAATGTATAACTTGTAAAGAATCCTCAATTGTATAGATCGGCTTACGTCCATTTATAATGCAATCATGTAAATGTTCTATTTGATTTAAATATTGGTCATCCTCGTAGGCCTCATATAAAACGGTTTGATTATGATGATCTTTTACAATTACTTTTCCAAAATGATCAGGTGATACATCTGGACGGAAGGCCGACTCTACTATAATCGTTCCTTTTGTTCCAAAAATTTCGTAGCGATCATTAAATGGAAGATTCATGCTCGATGTAATTTCAGCCGTTCGTCCTTTGTCATCTGTAAAGATACAGGTAGATAGCATATCCACTTTATATTCTAGATGTAGTTTCCCGCCCATTGTTACTGTTGTAGGCTTCATTCCGATGATCTGGCTCATAGCATGCACACCATAACATCCGACATCACGCAGTGCCCCTCCGCCAAGACTAGGCTGTAAGCGAATGTCATTAGGGTCTTCTAGCATCCAGGAAAAATGCGCCTTAATATGCAAATATTCTCCGATATAATTAGATTCCAATAATTCTTTCACACGCTGATGTTGTTTGTGGAATTGATACATAAAAGCTTCCATGAAAACCACACCGTTATCCGACACAGCTGCTTGAATATCTTTTGCTTCTGCCGTACTTAACGTAGCAGGTTTTTCAAGTAAAATATGCTTTCCTTTTTTCGCCGCTTTAATAGACCATTCTGTATGCAAGGCATTTGGTAAGGGTATATAAACAGCATCAATTGTAGGATCATCAAGTAACTGATTATAATCTTTATAAATCGTTGGAATGTTGAATCTCTCAGCACGCCCCTCACTTTTACTTGCTATCGCGGCTACTTCTGCACGATTGGATCGTCTTAAAGCAGGCAAAAGTTGATCATAGGCAATATTTGCTGCACTCAAAATACCCCAGCGAACTTTTTTCATAAAGCATCATCTCCCCGTTCATTATTATTTTAATTTCATCTCTTCGTGAACACGAGAAAGAGAACCAAAACCTTATAATCCTTGGCTTCAATTCTCCTTCTGTAACATTGCTGCCTACATGTGAGATACTTGCTATCAAACAAAAGTTTCAACTTGAGAAATCTATTCGGTAGAGTCCTTCTGAGTGTCAAAATAGATTATTTGTAAATCGTTCAGCTTTTCCCGATACTTTTTACTCTTACATATAGCGACTAAGTAGTTACTATGCTTTTTTATTTTTACGGGAGTCAAGAAGTACCGCTGCTACAATAATGGCTCCCTTTAGAATCTGCTGCCAGTAGGAGGATACGTTCATCAAGTCAAGTCCGTTGTTTAGAACCCCGATAATCAAAGCACCAATCATGGTTCCTGGAATGGTACCAACACCACCGTTTAAACTTGTTCCACCAATAACTGCAGCAGCAATCGCATCTAATTCATACATTAGTCCAAGGCTTGGTTGTCCTGCAGAAATACGTGCAGTTAACATTAAACCTGCGATTCCCGCTAAAAGACCTGCGTATGTGAAAATCATAATTTTGTAGCGATCTACTGGAATCCCACAAATGCGTGCAGCTTGTTCATTTCCACCAATTGCGTACGTGTATTTACCAAATCTCATTTGGCTTAACATGATATGTGAAATGATGCCCATGACGATGAAGATAAGGATTGGGAAAGGGATACCTGCTACTGTACCTTTTCCGATAAACATGAACGACTCTGACAAGTTACCGATTGGCCTGCCATCTGAATAGAGAAGTGCTAACCCCCTTGCTGCTGTCATCATTCCTAATGTCGCGATAAACGGAGGGATTTTTCCTTTCGCAGAGATTGCACCATTAACAAATCCAGCAGCCGCTCCAATTGCCATACCGATTAAAAGCGGAACGAATAATGGATATTCACCTGGATGTGCGTAACTTGCAGCGACTACCGATACAAGAGCAATAACGGAACCGGGTGATAAGTCGATCCCTGTTGTAATGATGACCATTGTCATCCCCATTGCAACAATACCAATAAAAGAAATTTGCCTTACGACGTTAATAATATTATTCACATTCAAAAAAGCAGGCGATAAAATTGACATTAAAATACACATCGCAATAAAAACGAATACAATCCCATACTTACTTAATATTGCAGATATTTGCTTCTTTCTATTGTCTGGGTTTGCAAGCACCGTCGGGTTGCTTACAGCACTCTCTTGTGTCTTCATTCCTATTCCTCCTTCAAAGGGGCCTTAAGTATGAATCTGATTCCCATAGCAAAATCGGCCCTTGTCCACTTTTCTTCTATTTTAAAATTCCATAGGGATCCAAACTCAAAGCAATTTGACGCGGCAAGAAGTTCTATTTACGAACAGAGTATAAGTGCAACTACGTCTCTTTCGACGAGTTTTCTTTACTGATATGCCACTTCTAAAATTCTTTCTTGGTTCGCTTCTTCTCTGCTGAGCTCACCCTTTTGAATCCCTTCATGCATCACAATGACTCTGTCACTCATTCCTAGTACCTCAGGCAACTCGGAGGAAATCATAATAATCGCTTTCCCCTCCTGCGCCAGCTTCGACATCACCTTATGGATCTCGGCCTTTGCACCAACGTCTACACCGCGTGTTGGTTCATCTAAAATCAGCACATCAGGATCATTGAGCAGCCAACGGGCAATCAGTACCTTTTGTTGGTTCCCTCCGCTCAGGTTCATAATAAGCTGGTTTAAATGAGGTGTTTTGACCTTTAATTTCTCTACCTGCTCGTTGCATACTTTCTTCACTAAGCTGTTATTTAAATATCCAAATTTTGAGAGGTTATCAACATTGGACATAATCATATTTTCCCGGATTGAAAGTGGTAGGAATGCGCCCGTCAGCTTTCTGTCCTCCGTTAATAAGCCGATTTTATGACGGATTGCTTCTTTCGGCGAATTGATTTTCACCTGCTTGCCGTGCATATAAATTTCACCGGAGGTTGGAGGATCAATCCCGAAAATGCTTTCCATAATCTCTGTTCTTCCAGAGCCCATCAATCCCGCGACTCCAAGGATTTCCCCTTTGCGCACCTCGAAGTTGATGTTTTGGAATTTGCCTTCTCTGGATAGGTTTTTCACAGCTAGAACAACATCTGTAATTTCGGACGGCTCCTTATGGAACACCGCTTTAATTTCACGGCCTACCATCATTTGAATCAATGTATCTTGATTCAATTCGCTTGCTGGTTTTGCGCCTACATACTGCCCATCACGAAATACCGTAATATCGTCGCAAATCTTAAAGATCTCATCCATTTTGTGAGAAATATAGATAATGGAAACACCTTTTTGTACCAAGGAATCAATAATGCTGAACAGATGATCGACTTCTTTATCCGTAATCGCTGAGGTCGGCTCATCCATAATAATTAAATCCGCATTATAGGAAATTGCCGTTGCAATCTCTACCATCTGCATATTCGCAACGCTTAATTCACGCATTTTCGTGCGAGGATCGAGATTGATTTGCAAGGATTCAAACAGCTTTTCTGTATCTGTTATCATTTTTTTCTTATTCACCCAACCTGTTTTGCCATACACTGGCTCACGGCCCAAGTAAATGTTTTCTGCAATTGTCATATCCGGCACAGGGCTCAGTTCCTGATGAATCATAGAAATCCCTTTACTTAGAGCATCTTTAGGACCTGCTATTTGAACCTCTTGTCCTTTAAACTTAATCGTTCCTTTATCAGGGGTATACACACCAAAAATGATCTTCATTAAGGTAGACTTTCCTGCACCGTTTTCCCCCATTAAGGCATGAACCGTTCCTTTTCTCACCTTCAGCTGGATATTATCCAAAGCCTTAACACCCGGAAATTCTTTTGTAATATGATTCAATTCTAAAATGTATTCTGTGCTCATTTTTTTGCTCACCCCAGATCGAATTAAATAAGAGAGAGACCCCCTGTTTTGCACAAAGTCCTCGGCAGTCTCCTCTCATATATTCATTACTTTCCTGCGTTTTTCCACTTCTCTTCATATGTGGCAACATTGTCTTTTGTAATCAACTCAAATGGGATCCATACGTGTTTATCTGCTAACTTTTCTCCTTTAGCAGCTTGAATAGCTGTTTCAATTGCTTTTTTACCTTGAGCCATTGGATCTTGGAAAGCAGAAACCTTTAATTTTCCAGATTTAACGTACTCCAATCCATCTGGTGTACCATCAATACCAGCTACTAATGTATCATTTAATTTACCAGCAGCTTCTAACGCCTGGATTGCTCCTATTGCCATTTCATCATTATTAGATACAACTGCATCAATTTCTTTACCAGATTGAATCCAGTTTTCCATTAACTTCATACCCTCTGCACGCTGCCAGCTCCCTGTTCCTTCACGAACAACTTTCATGTCGGGATTCTTCTTAATAATATTTTTATTCCCCTCTGTTCTCTTGATTTCTGCCTCATCACCCGATTGACCATGAATGATCGCAACATTCCCTTTTCCTCCAAGCATCTTCGCAACTTCTTCCATTTGCATGGTTCCACTTTGGATAGACTCAGAGCCTACATATGCGTAAACCTGTTTAATTACCTTTTCGCCCGGCATACGATTTACGAGAACGACAGGGATGTTTGCATCCTTTGCCGCATCGATTGCAGGTTGTATTGCACTTGGATCAGGAGCTGCAATCAAGATAACATCTACGCCTTCTGTAATGAATGTTTCTACTTGGGAAAGCTGTTTACCAGAGTCATTTTTTGCATCAACCATTTTCAATTCAACATCGTTCTCTTTCGCAGTTGTCTTCATTGCATCGTATAGATAAGACATCCATTTATCATCAAATATCGGCATAGCTGCTCCGATTACGAGTTTATCTTTCTTATCCCCACCAGAACCAGAAGTGGATGAGGAAGAACATGCAGCCATAAATGAAGCTAATACAACCATCAAAGATACAAGTAGCATAAGTCCTCTACGAATTCCCATTAAAAATCCCCCTTAATATTTGATTTTTAATATAAAACGCTTTCATTGAAACATGCAAAAACAAAATGCAACTACTACTCAGCCACCCTTCTGATTCGAGGAGGTATCATATTCTATCTCCTTCAAAATTCCCTTCTTTCTCGTTTACATTTAGAGGATTGTTAGAAATCTATCAATAAAATCCAACGTATGTTGTATATTTGCTATTAGATATCGCGAATCAGCTAAACAGCGAATATCCAAACTATGAAAAAACCTATTTAGCACACCTCTTCGATAGTTCAAACATAACAAATCCGTTATTTGCAATAATATGATAGATATACTTTATTAAAACAGGAGCCTGTCATGTTTACGAAGCTTTAGTAAATCCTCCACCTCCCTCCTACTCTCTTAGAGGTAATGCAGTACGAAGCAAAAGGCTTAGCTGAGCTAACTGCATATTAGAAAATCATTAATTTTATAATTATGATGAAACCTATATGCGAAATTGAGAGAATACAGAATGGATACATAGATTTGGTGCAGGTGAAATGACTCTATAATACTGATGTCCCCAGCACAGGAAAAAGATTACGAATGCGATTAACTGCTTCCCGCGTTTACCGGGGTTACTCTGCATGAAGGAAGTGCCATTTTACCTAATCAACATGTATTGCGTCATCTGCTAGAGTGGCAAGAGCTGTGAGAACAAAATCATAATCGTATAATTGTTGTCTGTTCCTTTAAAATGAAACAAAGAGTCAGCAGTTCGTTTCATTATTCCTATGATGCTGATAACTGCCTACGAGTCAGAAGTACGGCTTTATTGATCTTGTATGTTTCTATAGTGGCTGAGTAGTTACTAACATTTTGTAAAGAAAACTCGCTGATTGGCTAGCCCTGCCTTTGGGCGAAGACAGCTGCTTAGTTGCACTTATACTGTATTCCTAAAATTTCTCGCTACATCGAATTGGCTTCCAGCTAGAAATTTAGACTTTAAGTGCAAAAAGAAATATAACCTTCTGGGAGCTAGAAAGCCCCCAGATTCTATGCTCCCTTTCTTGTAAGTAAATATTTAAAACTAGTACATCTCTGTTTTACAATGTGATTAACTTATTATTTAACTGGACTGTTTCACCCGATACAAAGGATTTTGTAGCAGCCGTAGCGATTTCAAGTGCCACCTTTCCATCCACTTCTGTACAGATTGGTTTTTTACCCTCTCGTAAACAATCAATAAAGTTGATCATTTCTAATAAATAAGCATCTTTAAATCGAGTCGGGAAATCAGGAATTAAATTATGTGTACTTCCTTTTGAAGTTAGGATGTTTACATCATGATATCTCATGGAACCAATTTGAATGGAGCCCTCAGTCCCAATTACCTCTCCTCGTATGTCATACGCATATGGAGCAATCCGCATTGTTTCGACGTCACCTGCGGCCCCCGAGTCAAACGTCAAATATGTCATAGCCTGATCTACATCATTATATTTTTCCATAAATTTATTTGATTGCATTAAAATATTTCCTGTTGATGTCACTGAGGTTACTTCCTGACCCATTAGATAACGAGCGAGATCATAGTCATGAATCGCTACATCTAAAAAGATCCCACCGCTATGTTTAATGAATTCCTCTGGAGGAACGTTCCCATCTCGGCTAACAGCTTTAAAGTAAAGCGGTTTACCAATATCACCAGCTTCAATTCGTCTTTTTGCTTCTGCATATGCAGGATCAAAGCGTCTCATAAATCCAACTTGGCATGTGACATTATGCTCTTGGATGACCTGAATGACATCATCTGCTTCCTCCAAAGTATGTGTTAATGGCTTCTCGACAAAGATTTGTTTCCCATTCCTTGCAGCACGTTTAATCATATCAGCATGAGTACTTGTTGGTGTTACAATCACAACAGCATCGATATTGTCATCCTCAAGTACGTCATTAGGGTTTTGTGACCATTTGTTAACTCCTAATTCTCTCGCTACCTGCTCCGCTCTTCCTTCAAAAGGATCGGCTACACTAACTAATTGTGCTCCTTTAACTTTGGATACTAGATTTTCCGCATGCCAATATCCCAATCTTCCTAATCCTAATACTGCTGTACGAATTGATTCTTTCATGTTCCTCATCCTTTCATTTCCTTTGATTTCTATTTAAGAAGGCGCTTCATTATTTGCAGTAAAATCATAGCTATAAGAATAGATTTTACAGCTATGATTTTCTCTATTTTGAACGTAGTATTACTTCATTAACCATTCATGGTCTTTATCATTTGTAAACTTCCAAGTTCTCACAGGTCCCGCCATAACATTTAGATAATATAGTTCATAGCCAGGAGGTGCTGAAACCGGATGATACCCTTTTGGAATCAGTACAACTTCGCTATCTTTTACAACAATTGTTTCATTCAGCGATTTATCATCGGTATAAACTCGCTGCAGGGCAAACCCGCCCTCAACTGGATTCATTTTGTGATAATACGTTTCTTCTAAGTATCCTTCTTGAGGTAAATTTTCCTCATCATGTTTATGAGGCGGGTAGCTTGACCAGTTACCGGCTGGTGTAAATACTTCGATAACGAATAAGCTATCTGCGGGTTTATCCTCTGGTAAAATCGTTTGAATGAGGCGTTCCATACTGCCAGATCCGCGCATTGCTACATCCACATCTTCTGGAGCAATCAGTCTCGCCTCGTATGTTCCTTTTCCTGGTGCTGTACAAACAGTAATTTCAAGCTCTGTTAATGCCTCTACTTTAAATTGATCATCATTTGGCACATATACGGAATAGGCAGGAGTTTTCTCAAATACACTCATTCTTTTTCCAATATTATCCCAAGATTTATGTTTAGTCTGGACATTTGCACGACCAGATACGACTACGATAACTGTTTCTTGATCCAGCGTTTCTTTTTCTACAATTTGCCCCTCTTTGAGCTTATAGACATCAAATCCAACATATTTCCAGCCTGCAGATTCAGGTGTGATGGATAACACTTTTCCCTCTTTATCACCTTGTTGTTCAGGTGTTACAAGTAGATTACTCACAAGTAAATTACTCATTTCATCTGGCTCCCTTCGGTTAGTTCGTTTATATTGATTAAAGAATGTGCATTTCTAATACTTTCTAGCTTCAGCTAACTTAGCTTCCATATTTTCATAGGCCTTTTGCACATTCTCACTCGTTGACACTTCCGCTACACCAAGACGCCACCATGCCTCATATCCAGTTGTACATGTACCAGGAAGTACTTTTATATCAATTAATGTTGAAACTGTTTCCTTCTTTGCTTGTTCCAATGCTTCTCTTAGCTCCTCCACTGTGTGAACCGTATATCCTTTGGCACCTAAACTGCGTGCGTTTGCTGCAAAATCAATTGGCAAGCAATCTCCAGTTAAAGAGTTGCTTTCTTGTACACGATATCGGAACTCATTCCCAAAACCTTCGCTTCCTTGCCCTCTTTGCAAATTATGAATGCAGTGGAATCCATGATTATCAAATAAGAGAATGTTAATTTTTTTGTTTTCTTGAATACTAGTGACCAATTCTGTATGGAGCATTAAATAACTTCCATCACCAACAATGGTATACACTTCCTGATCTGGTTCAGCCATCTTGATACCTAGAGCACCCGCTACCTCATAGCCCATACAGGAGAATCCATACTCCATATGGTATGTTTTTGGATAAGAACTTCTCCATAATCGATGTAAATCTCCTGGTAAGCTCCCAGCTGCAGCAATAATAATATCCTTTTCATCGATAGCTCTATTAATCTCGCCTACTACTTGTGTTTGAGAAAGTCCTTCTTCTCTTTGATCTGCACATAGTCTATCAACTTCTGCATCCCATTGCTCTTTTAAGGCTGGAAGTCTACCCTCTTCATACATCGTCTGATAGCCGAGCTTTTTCAATTCTTCTGTTAGAAGCGTAAGCCCTATCTTTGCATCAGCAACAAATGACTGTGACTCTAGTTTCATTGCATCCATCGAACTAACATTAATACTCAAAAATTCAACATCGGGATTTTGAAAGGCCGTTTTTGATGATGTTGAGAAATCAGTTAACCTCGTCCCTACCCCGATAACTAGATCAGCTTCTTTTGCTAATATGTTAGATGCCAACGATCCAGTAGATCCGATACTTCCCATATTTAAGGAGTGATCCCATGCAAGAGCACTTTTACCAGCTTGCGTTTCACCTACAGGAATCCCGAAAGCCTCTGCGAACGCTTTTAGTTCTTCTGTAGCTACTGCGTAATGGACTCCGCCTCCTGCAACAATGATTGGATGTTTTTTCCTAGAGATAAGCTCTATAGCACGTTTAATAGCTGATTGTGAAGGAATTCTTCTCTCGACATGATGAATTCTCTTTTTAAAGAATTCTGCTGGATAATCATATGCTTCACTTTGAACATCCTGAGGCAAGCAAATTGTAACCGCGCCTGTATCAACTGGATCAGTTAAGACACGCATTGCGTTCAATGCCGCTGTCATGAGCTGTTCAGGTCTGGAAATCCGATCCCAATACTTACTCACTGGCTTAAAGGCATCAGAGGCAGCCATTGTATAATCTGTCGGATCCTCTATTTGTTGGAGCACCGGATCTGGCTGACGAGTGGCAAAATTGTCACCTGGCAGCAGCAACACTGGGATTCGATTCACTGTTGCCGTTCCTGCCGCAGTAACCATATTTAAAGCACCTGGTCCGACTGACGTAGTACAAGCATAAATTTCAAGCCGATTTTTTTGCTTTGCATAAGCTGCCGCTGTGTGGACCATACCCTGTTCATTTTTTCCTTGGATAAAAGTAAGGCTTCCACTTTGTCTTTCTAATGCTTCTCCTATCCCTGTCGCATTCCCATGACCAAAGATTCCAAAAACACCTTTAACGAATTTTCTTTCCTCACCATCAATTTCAATGTACTGATTATCTAAAAATTTCACCAATGCTTGTGCCATCGTGAGACGAATTGTTTCCATCTGTTATTTCCCCCTCTTTATATAATTTTAGGAATTTAATTAAGCATTACAGTTTCTTTTGTTTGAAAAGACTTGGTAGCAGCTACTGCAATTTCTAGTGAAATCTTCCCATCTATCTCTGTAACCTGTGGTCTTTCATCCTTTTGCAAGCACTCTATAAAGTGAGCTAATTCATACTGAAAAGCATCCTTAAATTTAATAGGAAAACTTGGAATATTATCGTAAGCGCTTCCTCTAGAGGTCAAGATTTTTATATCATGATGTTGGAGCGAACCAATCTGAATCGATCCTTCAGTTCCAACCACTTCACCTCTGATATCATAACCAAATGTTGAATTGCGGCTAGCTTCAATATCACATGATGCTCCATTTTGAAAATTCATAAAAGTTATTGATTGATCTACATCCCCATATTTGTTCATGAACGGGTGTACTAATACATTCCCTAATGTTTTAACTGATTTAACTTCATCCCCTATCAAGAAACGAGCAATATCATATTCATGAATCGCTAGATCTAAGAAAATCCCTCCGCTTGTCTGAATGTATGCTTCTGGAGGCGATCCTGGATCTCTGCTAACTCCTTTGAAATAGATCGGTTGTCCAATGTCTCCATTCTCAATGCGTCTTTTTGCTTCTGCATACGCTGGGTCAAAGCGTCTCATAAATCCGACTTGACAATACACGTTATTCTCCCGAATTTCTCGAATAACCATTTCTGCTTCTTCCAAAGTTTCTGTTAATGGCTTATCAACAAATATGTGTTTTTTACTTTTGGCTGCTTGAATAATTAACGGAGCATGCAGTTTTGTAGGTGTAACAATCACCACAGCATCAATTGTCGGATCCTCGAACACCTCCTGAGGATTAGTTGTCCACCTTTTAGCCCCTAACTCACGTGCTGCTTTTTCGGCACTTTCTTTTCTTGAGGCAACTACAGTCACTAATTCAGCACCCTTTATACGAGCTGCTAAATTTTCAGCATGCACATACCCTAATCTTCCAACTCCAAAGATTGCGCAGCGAATTTTTTCTTTCATCTCTCATTCACCTGCTCCCTAAAAATGTAATTTTTGTTTTAAATACTACAGGTAAGGTTAACGCTTTCTCAAAAACCAAAGTTCCAAAAAATTCGCAGCATTTTGGGAACCTAGGTTAGATAAAGCGTTTAACCAACTCTTAAAAAAATATTCTATTTCCTTACAAGACCCTCAATCCATCTAGAGTATAATGAGCAATTTCACAAGATAATGGAAGGATCACATCTCCATTCCATTTCTCTTATCTTGAAATAACCGGAAAAAGATAAAGCGTTTAACCAAATTCCAAAAAAATATTTTATTTTTCTACAAGCTCCTTAATTAATTTAGAGTATATTACAAGAGGTTTCATAAGGCAATAGGAAAACGATTGCATTTTCAAAATTTAAAAATAGTTATTAATTCAAATTCCGTGACGAATATGGTCCTCTTAGTAACCTAAAATAATTGAAGCGCTTAACCATTTTCCAAAAAAATCTTTTGTTTGCAAGCTCCTCAATTAATTTAGAGTATATTACAAGAGATTTCATAAAGCAACAGAAAAATGATTGAATTATTTGTTTTTTACACTTATGCAACTTTACGAGTAAGCGTTTTCTTTATTATATCCTAAGTAAAGAATACCGCAATCCCTTTTTTAAAATTAAGCAAACTTTTTATTTGTTAATACAGATTGGATCGCTTACGGGTTCATCTTGCTTCATCAACTGAGTTATCTTCTTTACTTCTCGTCTGTACTTGATCTCCTTGCACTCGTTCTTGTTTATACCATGTCATTGATAATCCTGTTCCAATGGCCGCTAAAAGTGCAGCTAAGTAAAACACGCTTTTAAATCCGGCTTCTTTACTAAAAATTCCAGCAATAAAAGGGCCGAAGAAAATCCCTAATGCATAGATTGCTTGAAAAAAACCCATTGCTGTTGCGCGTTTCTTATTTGAAACCTGCTGAATGGCCATTCCCATCAATAATGGTATTGTCATCCCTTGAAAGAACCCATTAAAAGCTTGAGTAACATAGAGTAAGTCCAAACGAGATATAGTCGGAATAACCACTGAAAATATAGTGGTACCTAAAAAGCCAATATATAAAATGCTCCATGTATTGAAGCGAGTAAGTAAATATTGTCCTGTAAGAATAGGCGCAATAGCATGAGGTACCATAAAGCTAAGCACAAGAAAGATTAAGCTATCCTTTGACGCACCTATATTTAATGCCTGATTCGGAGTAAAACCGAACATTGTAATAAACAATACAGCATGGGCAAGCGTAGATAACAAGGATGCTTTTAAATTTAAGGGATTTTTAAATACATCCTGAAATTCTCTGATTTTAATCTTGTTCTGATTCACTTTCTTATTATTGAATTCCTTAATCCAAAATGACATAAAAAGACCAACTAATCCAATAATTGCTCCAAACCAAAACGGTGCTTTCCATCCCCACTTACTAACAAGATAACCACTTAAACTCATACTAGTTAACTGAGCGGCTACAGTAATAAATTGGATATTCCCCATTGCTTTAGTTGAGTCTTCTCTTTTAAAGTAACTTGCATATAAAACTGTGAAAGCCACCCACATCGATGCTGTAATTCCAGCAATCCCCCGGGAAACAAACGCAAATTCCAAGCTTTCAGTGAGAGCAAATCCTAAGCAACTGATAAAACTTGTTACAAGCCCTAAAACAATAAATGGTTTGCGAATTTGCAACATATCTGATAAAAGGCCAACCGGAAGCCTCAATAAAATTTGCATGATGCCATAGCTTCCTACAATCAACCCTGCCAATGCATAAGATCCACCTAAATAATTCAGATATGGCACAAAAATAGGTACATAAATATACATAGAGAACCAGTAAATGAAAGTTACAATCACAAAAAAAAGATGATGGTAGCCTGGTATTCTCCGTTTCAACTGATCGATCTTCATAATTTCCTCCTTGTCTGCTGATTAAGCGCTTAAATTAAAGACCTTGATTTAGCATTCATTTAACATAAACAAATGTATAACTAAGTAAGTATGTTCAAATGTCTGCTACTATGAATTATAGAAGGGGAAAAACTGGAATTGCAACTATTGTTTTCTGTAATATATTGCTTCCCATGGAAACTATTAAAAATCCTCCAGTTAAGCGATCTGGAGGACTTTCATATTCATCTATTCAGCATCATCAGAATTTGCAATATATTTTTTCAGAATTCACTTCCAAGGCCAATAGCTATATAGACTCTAATGTTAACTCAATAAACTTTTCAACCGCAGGGGATTGCCATTTCTTTGCCTTGACGAGTAAATATGAGTAGATGGGCTCAAATTCTTCATTGTGCTCCATAATCTTTAATAACCCATTCTCAACCTCATTTTTTACCGTGATATAGGGCAAGGCAGCAAAGCCTAAGCCGCTCATTACAGCCTGTTTAATTGCTTCCAAACTCCATAGTTCCATTGTTTGAAATTTAGGCAGTTTATGATTGACTAGATGTGCCTCAAACATAGAACGATAACTGCATCCCTTTTCATTCGTAATAAAGTAATCAGTCGTCCCTTTGTTTTTATAATCATCAAAATGCTGATATTTATTCGGACTCGTAATTAGAACAATCTCTTCCTTGTGCAATTGATGGTAATGACAATGATCCAACTCTAAACTTGTCCAGATCATAAAAGCAATATCGACATGTCCGCTCATAAGATCCTTTTGGTTTTGCCCACAAGTTCCATTACTCAATATGAGTTTGACGTCTGGATATCTCAGCAAATATTCCTTCAAAATCGGTCCTAATCTGGAAATCGTTAATGACTCAGGTGCAGCAATTTTTAATTCTCCACTTACTGTGTGACGACTCTTCATCTGAGATATACGGTTATAAGAATGCAACAATTCATCAGCCAAAGGAATTAATTCTTTCCCCAAGGATGTCAATTTTAACTCTCGCTTGACGTAAGTGAATAATTCTCCGCCAATCTCCTTTTCCAACGCCTGAATATGAGAAGTAATAGTTGACTGCGTATATCCTAATTTGATAGCAGCATTCGTGTAGCTTCCAACATCGACAATTGTCCGGAAAGTAATAAGATGCCTTATTTCCATTCGTACTAATCTCCTCTTATCTATTCAAAAAAATGATATTACTTATTTATGATTTCAATTTTACCAATAGATAGACCTGTATTACAATGAATCACAGAACTTATTTCACTATTTTTACTGAAAGGACAGATCAACTAAATGAACCTTATAGCATTCCTTTCCTACGTAATTATTACATCCATTACACCAGGACCAAGTAATATTTTGATGATGAATGAAGCAAGAAGATTTGGATTCAAAGGATCGATACGCTTCCAGATTGGAATTATTTCAGGGTTTATTATCCTTGGTGTAGTAACCTCATTGTTAACAACAAGCCTTTATCACTGGATTCCCATGATAGAACCTTACTTTAAAATAGTTGGCGCAGCATATTTACTGTATCTGGCATGGCAAATTGCTTTCTCTACGAAAAGTAATAATGATGCTGCTCACGGCCAGTCTTCCTTTTTATCAGGGCTGCTTTTCCAAGTTCTCAATATAAAAAGTATCTTGTATTTCTTAACGGCAATGTCAACTTTCATACTTCCTTATCATAATTCAAATGTAGCTGCGCTCTCTTTGATGTCTGCAACAATCCTAATAGGTTGTGCAGCATTATTATTGTGGTCTATATTCGGTGCGACTTTTAAGAAGATATTTTTAAAATACGATAAGTTAGTAAATACGATAATGTGTTTGTTACTTGTTTATTCTGCCATTGCAATTTTATAAGAGAAAGACCCGTCTTTTATAGGAAAGACAGGTCTTTCTCTTGCAATTTTTCACATAAGCCTATAAAAATGCCCTCCAAATTAGCTGGAGGATACTGCTTGTTCACATAATTCTCGAAAGCAGAAAAAGGCTATTTATTGCTGCACAACTGACAATGAGGACCAAAGCTTATTAAGTATGAAAAAGCTCCAAAAAATGCCTAGCTGGGGTTGATAGATGTCCGTTCTTCATCCAAATGATTACTGTTCTTGTTATAAGCGACTCTTCCTTTATCTCTCTGAAATGAAGCTTCACATCTTGTTCTAATGAGATCATGTCTCTCGGTATGATTACTATTCCCATTCCGATACTTGCCCATTTTAGCATGGATCTCGTATTATCTGCCCTGCATATAACCCTCGGTTCAAAACCAGCCTTTCTGCAAGCTTCTTCAATGTTATTCGCATATCTATTATGCATAAGCAATGGCTTGCCTTCAAGCGCTGTCAAGTCTAAGTATCCCGTATCATCATTCCAGAATAAGTCCAATGCGCCAGCTACCATCGGTTCATCTGATAAATTAATGGATGAGAATGTATCTTGATTGAATGGTGTACGGATAATCCCAATTTCTACGACCCCACCCTTAAGTAGCTCAACAATTTCAAATGTAGTATTCTCCCTTATCCGGAAATCAACGCCAGGATATTTTTCATGAAAGATCTGTATTTCAGCTGGCAGTAATGCTGCTCCCGCTGAAGAGATTGTGCCTATGGAAAGTGTCCCTTGAAGTCCCTCTTTCAAATCTTTGAATTCCTTTGTTGTTTTTTCCATAAGCTCTATAATCTGTTTCGCCCGATTCTGAAGAAGCCGTCCTGCATCAGTAATCTGTATTTTACGTGTACTCCTTTCCATTAGTACTACTCCGAGCTCTTCCTCCAACAGTTTAAGCTGCTGACTCAACGGCGGCTGAGCTATATGGAGTCTTTCTGCTGCTTTTGTAATATTGCCCTCTTCAGCAATTGCCAAAAAATATGCGAGTTGTTTTATATCCAAAATCAAACACCCCTGATCGATTTATACTTTTATAATATAAATATTATACGAAATATATATTTTTAGTATATATGATACCTTGCTAAACTGATATTAGAACATGTTGAGTTTTATTTATTATCAAATCTTTTATCAGGGCGATACTTTGGAAGAATGATACCGGACTCAAATACCTATTTTCACTACTTTCATTTTCATTGAGTAACACAAATTGGGGTGGGACATATCAAATGCGTTACTAAGTTAACGGAAATCTTTTGCGCAATTAACCAAAATCTTTTTTGGCGGAATTTCATTAGTAAATAAGGAGTATGAGCAATGAATTATATTCAGCGTAAAACAAGTACATTTAAGAAAGTCAATTTAGCTTTATTTGCAGGCGGGTTTAGTACTTTTGCCATCCTATGGGGAACGCAGCCTTTGCTTCCTGAGATTTCGAGGGAATTCCAAGTTTCGCCGGCTGCTTCAAGCTTAACCGTGTCATCCACCACCATTGCTCTAGCGATTAGTATGTTAATTGCCGGTTCTTTATCAGAGGTATTTGGACGTAAACCGGTCATGACTCTATCTTTGGCTTTATCATCGATTCTTTCCATTTTAACGTCATTTACGCCAAATTTTCATTTACTACTAGCAGGCAGAATATTAGAAGGAATCGCATTGGCTGGACTTCCGGCTGTTGCAATGGCTTATTTAGGTGAGGAGATTGAGCCCCAGAGCTTAGGAATGGCAATGGGATTATACATTAGCGGGAATTCGATTGGCGGTATGTCCGGACGTATCATTAGCGGAGTTTTAACTGATTATATGAATTGGCATGCAGCACTAATGGGGATTGGACTGATTAGTTTGCTTTCAAGCTTTATTTTTTGGTTATTACTTCCTCCATCCTCCCATTTTGAATCACAAAAATTTGAGATGAAACAACTAGTAAGCTCGTTGTTTAGCCAATTCAAGGAGCCTGGACTTATTTATCTACTTATCATTGGTTTTTTGCTAAGTAGTAGCTTTGTATCTTTATACAACTATATTGGATTTCAACTTATTGAACCACCCTATAACTTAAGTCAAACATTAGTGGGATTTATTTTTATCGTATATATGGTTGGTACATTTAGTTCTACATGGATGGGAATGCTAGCTGATAAGCATGGGAAAAGAAAAATCTTGCAGTTTTCGCTGTTTATCTTATTGATCGGGGGATGCATTACATTAGACACGAATATATGGTTGAAAATTTTGGGGATTGCGATTTTTACCTATGGCTTTTTTGCAGGCCATTCCATTGCAAGCAGCTGGGTTGGAAAAGTGGCTACTCACGATAAAGCACAAGCTGCCTCACTATACCTATTTTTCTACTATGCCGGTTCAAGTATTGGCGGAACTGTAAGTGGCACACTCTATAGTAACTTTGGATGGAGTGGAGTTGTCTCCATGATTGCCATTCTTACTATTATTTCAATCACTGTTTCTATTCGTTTAGCAATGATTGCAACAAGCAGATCAAAGTTTTCTTCTCCGCTAAACAATATCAAGAAAACCCTTTGAACCACCCACTACTTCCTTCACATGTAACCAAAAGCCATGTTCCTGTAGAAAGAACATGGCAATCAGTAGAGAGATGCAGTACTTAATCCAGGTAGAGTAGCTTTTCCTAGAATTCTTGTATGCTTCCCATTTTTCTATTTTTTCACAACCTGCCTTTTAGAGGATTGCAAGAAAAGTGACAAAACAAGAGCAAGTGCAGAGGCGATCGTTGCCACCCAGAAGGCATCATTCACCCCAGCCACAGTAGAAAGCTTCATTACCTGCCCATACAGCATAGATGTTTCCAGAGCCCCTGCTGTCTGCGCTGGAACATGCGCCAGTGCGGCCAAACCTTGCCCTGTCTGTGTAAAGCTTGTATACAGCACCGGGTTCGCTGCGGTTACTTCATTGGCGTAATCTGCTGCATGAAATGTGGTTTGCTGTGTCATCACAGTAACCAGAAGGGCTGTTCCAACGGATCCTGCTACCGAACGCAATGTATTTTGCGCCGCTGTTCCGTCCGAAATTTGACTCATCTTCAGAGCGTTCATCCCGGCAGTCATGATGGGCATCATCAGGAAAGCCATTCCAAAGGAACGTAACGTATACATCCACATAATATACGTGTAGGATGTGTCCATGGAAAGCTGTGTATATTCATAGGTACTGTATGTCATAATTAGCAGTCCAAAAATCGCTAACGGACGAATTCCATATCGGTCAAACAGCTTTCCTGCAACTGGTCCCATGAATCCCATCAGCAAGGAGCCGGGAAGCAGCAATAAGCCTGATTCCAGCGCTGTAAATCCACGGATGTTTTGTAAATACACCGGAAGCAGCAGCATGCCGCCGTACATGCTTACCGTAATGATGATATTAATCAACAGGGTAAAGGAAAATACCGGAACTTTGAAAACTGTCAGATCGATCAGCTTCGTTTCTGCCCTCAATTCCCACAGGATAAAGAAGATAATCCCGATTACACCGAGCAGCAGCATACTTACAACCTCGGCACTGCCCCAGCCTTTGGCACCGGCCTCACTAAAGCCATACAAGAGAGTACCCAAACCAAGAGTGGAAGCCACCGCGCCAACCGTGTCAAACTTCGGTTTTGACAGCGGCTGTACGAGGTTAAAGAAGCGCAGTGCTACAAAAAAGATAATCAAACCAAGAACAAACATCCCGTAAAACATGATATTCCACGTATAGTTTTGCACAAGCCAGCCGGCAATCGTAGGCCCGATAGCCGGTGCCAGAATGAGCGCGACACCGAGTAAGCCCATAGCCACACCGCGTTTTTCAGGAGGAAAGAGCATCAAGAAAATATTCGATCCAACTGGCATGAGAATACCAGCACCGACTGCTTGAATGGTACGGCCTGTCATCATGATCGGGAAATTGGTTGCCACAGCACTAACAACGGAACCAACTGTGAAAAATAGTATCGCAGCCAAAAAGAGCCTTCGATACGTAAATGTCTTCACTAAATAGACGCTAATGGGAACTAAAATTCCGTTCACAAGCATAAATCCAGTGGACAACCATTGAGCAGTAGTAGCGGATATGCTGAACTCATTGATGAGCTCTGGCAGCACAATGTTAATAACGGTCTGGTTTAAAATAGAAATGAACATACCAACGACCAAAATGACCAGCATCACACCTGTATTTGCGGGAGATTTACCGGCTTCCATCTGTACTCCTTCTCGTGCCTCCCCTTCCCGCTTCGGCAGAGGGACTTTCTCCACTTCCACTTCTACTTTTTCTTCTACTTCCCCCGCTACTGTAGCTGCGCTTTGCAGCACCTGCACGGAAGAGGAATCACTATCTTCTGTCCGTTGATCTACTGTTTCTTCAACAGGTTGATTCCCTGCTATCTGTTCACTCTCATCACCGACTGGCTTTATGTCCCGTTTACGACGAAACACCATATTAACAACAGCAAATATAATGGCACAAACAACAGCATATGCAGCAATTACTGTCGAGGACATACAACCTCCCCCTTACTTATGAATACGGACTGACACGTTCATCCCAGGCACGATATTCACAGATTTTGTATGATCTAAAGCAATTCTTACTGGAACGACCTGTGTTACCTTCGTATAGTTTGCTGTTGTACTTCCAGATGGAATTAAGGAGAAGGTATTTGCTGTTGTCAAACCAACTTGATCAACTGTTCCCGTCAGTGTTGTGTTTGGAAATGCATCTACGTACACATCTACGTCCTGACCGTTTTTCACGTCATCAATGTCTGTTTCTTTAATATTTGCTGTTACATATAGGCTGTTCATGTCATAGGCATAAGCCAATGGGGAACCTGCACTAACAAACGCATTTTCGCTTGCACTTGCTTGAACGAGTGTCGATCCTACTGGCACTGTCACATCAACCTGCTGAGCAGTTGTACCACTGCTTGTTAAAACGGAACCTACCTTATCACCCGCACTGTATGCCTTCCCCGTTGAAGCGGTCCATTCCACAAGCTTTCCTGATACTGGGGCTGCGATTGCAATTGCCTTTCCATCAATTTTGGCATTATCTGTTGTTAAATAGCTTTGTGCTTGATTGTAGTAATAGTAGCCAAGGAATCCCCCTCCAACTAATACAAGCAAAGTGACAATGTTTACTACGATAAGTCTTCGAAACTGATTCATTCATCCTCTTCCTTTCTGCCCTCTTTGATTTCTATTGTAAAAACAGTCTATCTCTCGCAGAAACATTACAATTGTTCCTATAAGATTTAAAAGCTAAAGACTGTTGAGACACCGTTATCTTTCTGATCAAGCGTCCTTTTATAAGGTTACATCGCAACTCCAATTGACCGATATGTATAAAAGTCGGTCTAACGGATCCTTTTGCTTTGAGATTCATAGTAAAAACAATGCTAAAACCATCCAGCAAAAAATGAATTGGATAGTACGGTGCCGAATTACACAGTTATACGGAGGTGTATAGTACGGAACCGAATTATATGGCAATACGGAGGCATGAAACCTCATTCATAGCGTTCCGTATTTAACCCAACCATATCATGTAGGAAACACGTTATGATCCTTTGCATACTGTAAGCCACCCTGGATTTTCTCCAGTAGATCCATCAAAAGCAACTGTTCCTCTTTGGTCATCTTCGAGAAAATATTTGTAATATGGGTACTATAAAGAGGAGCCAATGTACCCACGATTTGCTGACCTTTTTCTGTTAGATGAATTGCTGTTTTTCTTCGATCCTCAGAAATGCTCCTTCTAATAAATTCATCCTTTTCAAGCCCATCCAGCAAACCTGTTATGGTGGAACGAGTGACTCCTGCATAATCAGCTAACTCTGAAGGATTCAGAGGGCGCTCCTGCTTCAACAAAATTGCCAGGATTTTAAACTTTCGGTCTGAGAGACCAAAGTACGATAGCTTGGAAGTCAGTTCATGTTGTACCTCATGTGTGACCCGCAGTAACTGAATCAATACATCAGACGGTTTATCTGGAGCCGACATAATCATCTGTTTCATATTGGATTCAATGCCTGGCTGCATGTTTTCCTTCATATATTTCACCTTCCAATATCATAAGTAACCTTATTGTACGGTACCTTATTAATTGTCGTCAAGATTTCTGCTAAATTTTAAAAGGGTCTGTATGAAATACTAACGGCAAAACGCGGATATTGTCCACTACCCGTTAGCTTAGTAATATCTCGATAATGTCCCCTTTCAGTTGAAGAACCTCAGGGGGACCATACTTTGTGTACACAATTGCCTTCATTTTATCCCCCTTCAATTCTTTATATTTATGAACATCTACGAATAAATAGAATAATATTTTTTCGCACCATAACCTAAATTTTGGTAGACCCCTAGAATGTAACTATGAAATAAATACCTAAAAACCCTATCCATAATATGGAAATCTCTTTAAGATAACCTTATTCATTTGATAGAAAAGACTTCTATCAGCCTCATCCTTAGCACAAGCCCCACCTATGCTTTGTACTGCTGGCAGCCACGCGTACCACCCAACCTAATTGCTAATTTAGCATTAGGTTGTAAATAGCTCTTTGATTACTTGTAAAAAAATTAACGGTCACAGTCTCGAATTTCGCTTACAGGTGATCCTGTCAGAATTATTTTATGTGCCTATACTCCCTTCTCCTATACCATTAATGTATAATACTTAACCTTGCCATCTTTAGATCAAATCCCTAATTTAAGTGATTATGAAAGTGGAAGGTATGAGTCTTCCTTAATGATTATGATGGCTGTTGCAAAGAGAATAATTGGAGAAGAAAAACAAAAACATATTTTCTATTTTTACCATCGAAATGTTGTAAAGTTGTCACAACCCCAATCTTCAACATAAAGAAGGATGTGATACATTGATAAAAAGGTGAACTTCCACCAATTATTGTGAAGTTTTGAACAAAGTCTATATGCTAAAATTTGTGATTAATTGAGCAAAAAGGGAGGTGTGCATGGGTGTATAAAAAACAAGAACGTACCTTGGTGTGGTTAGCCTTTATTGTAGCTGCAATTATGGGATTATCATTTATTGGACGAATCATTTCAGGATAAGGAAAGGTGAATTTCAAATGGGAAATGAAGAAGCTGTCTTTTTTAGTCGCGTACTAACGGAACTTACATTATCTTTTCATATCATTTACGCAACTATTGGTGTCGGTATCCCTCTCATGATTATGATTGCTCAGTGGGTTGGCATTAAGAAGCAAGATGAACATTATATTCTATTAGCAAGACGATGGACCCGTGGTTTTGTTATTACAGTGGCTGTTGGTGTTGTAACAGGTACTGCAATTGGATTGCAATTGTCTCTACTCTGGCCTAATTTTATGGAACTGGCAGGAAATGTTATTGCCCTCCCGCTATTCATGGAAACATTCGCATTCTTCTTTGAAGCTATCTTTTTAGGCATCTATATATACACATGGGATCGTTTTAAGAATCCTAAAAAACATCTGTTACTGTTAATTCCAGTAGCTATAGGAGCATCTTTCTCCGCAATCTTTATTACCGTTGTTAATGCATTCATGAATGCGCCACAAGGGTTTGATATAGTAAATGGGCAATTAGTAAATGTAAATCCGATATTGGCAATGTTCAATCCTGCCATGCCTACTAAGGTTGCACACGTTTTGGCTACTGCTTATATGACATCAGCATTTGTACTAGCGTCTATAGGGGCGTTTCGTTTATTGAAGGGTTCCAATCATGTTTACCACAAAAAAGCATTACTGCTTACGATGAAGATGGGCTTAATCTTTTCGATTGCTGCCGCAGTAATTGGAGATTTTTCAGGAAAATACCTAGCAGAATACCAACCGGAGAAACTAGCTGCCGCTGAGTGGCATTTCGAAACAGAAAAGGGAGCTCCCCTCATTCTGTATGGTGTCCTTGATGATGGGGAAGTAAAGTATGCCATTAAAATCCCATTTGCACTTAGTATCCTAGCTCATAGCACCCCAAACGCGGAGGTTATAGGACTTGATCAGTTTGCTAAGGATGAAACTCCTCCTCTTTATATTCATTATTTATTTGATGTCATGATTACAATTGGTGTATGGATGACTCTGTTGTCATTTGTCTTCCTAATCGGATCCTGGCGAAAATGGAAGTTGATATCGTCTAAATTATTCCGTTGGCTCATTGTACTTGGAGGTCCTCTTTCTATCATTGGCATTGAAGCCGGGTGGTGGATGGCTGAAGTAGGCCGTCAACCGTGGATATTGCGAGGACTTATGCGGACAAAAGAAGCGGCAACCACAAGCGGTCAAGTAGATGTCATGTTACTCTTGTTCTCTGGATTATATATTATTTTAGCAATTGGCAGTGTAGTCGTCCTTACTCGGATGTTTCGTAAAAACCCTGTGGAACGCGAATTGGCCGATAGAGCATCTGAGAAGGAAGGTGCTACAGTATGACACTTGAGGTAATAGGTATTTCAGTATTGTGGGTTTTTCTCTTCGGTTACGTGATTATAGCTTCTGTTGACTTTGGGGCTGGTTTCTTTAATGCATATAGTACGCTAACAGGACAACAACATATTTTAACCAAGGTCATTCAACGCTATCTATCGCCTGTCTGGGAGGTTACTAACGTATTCTTAGTTTTCTTTTTCGTAGGGATTGTTGGTTTTTTCCCAAAAACAGCATACTACTACGGAACGGTGTTACTTGTACCTGCAAGCCTTGCGATTATCCTGCTCGCGATCCGTGGTTCCTATTATGCATTTGCAACTTATGGTGGGCTTACAAATAGAAAAAGGTATACATTTATTTATGGGATCTCTGGATTACTTATTCCAGCGTCCTTATCTATCGTATTAACCATTTCAGAAGGTAGCTTTGTAAAAGTTGGCTCTACGGGGCCCACACTCAATTACTGGATCTTGTTTAAAAGCCCTTTAACTTGGAGTATTGTTGTACTCAGTCTCACAGCAGTATTATATATTTCATCAGTATTCCTGACTTGGTATGCACATCAAGCGAAAGATGATCGTGCAACCGCACTCTTACGAAAGTATGCACTGATTTGGGCAGGACCTACCCTTATCACGGCTTCGGGTATTATTATCGAACTGAAGGCACATAATCCTGAACATTATGAGCGATTATTGGATTTATGGTGGCTGTTTGGCTTATCGGTGATTTTGTTTATGGGAACTGTCTATCTGATATGGAGAAAACAATCCTATGGAGTGGCCTTTGGGCTATTGGTAGGTCAGTTCTTTCTTGCGTTTTTTGGTTATGGTATATCTCACTACCCATACTTACTATATCCATACCTCACAATTTTTGATAGCTTTACGAATAAATCAATGGCAACAGCATTAATTGTTGCATTTATTGCAGGACTTGGTTTGCTAATCCCATCCTTGTATCTTCTAGTTAAACTGTTCTTGTTTAACAAGGAATATGTCCAAGGAAAACGGAACAATCATGCATAGGGAGGGAACATATGATGAGTCACTTTCTAATTTTCTATGCACCGATCCTAATAGTCATCTTATCAATTGTTGCAGCTTTCTGGCTTGCATCGAAGGATAACATAGTGAGCGATCATTAATTTAGGTGCTGCTACACATCATAAACAGTCTATGCTAAATGGAGCTATAAGAGTCTTTCCATTTCGTATAGACTGTTTTTGTATAGATTCAATCAGTCTAACATAGTTATATGTACAAATGACTAGCCAAATAATTCCGCAAGACTCGTATAAACAAACATGTACTTTTTCAAAGAAATAGATTGTTGAGCATTACATGGTTGGCATAGGGGTGGCTGTTGGTTTTACCAAACCTTTCTCATATTGTTTATCAATGGATGCTCGGCCTTCCTGAACAGATACGCCGTTTTGATACATCATAACAGCTTGAAATGCAATATCTACACAAACCGTTTGTGTCATAGCATGATCTATGAATCTCTTGCATCCTTTATCCCTTTCCATGATGATTCATATTAGTGCTGGATAAAATTCTCTATATATAACAGTATTAATACAAGTCCTCCACCAGCCAATAAAAAGAAACTAAATACACTCATCTTTTTCTGTGCTTTTAATAACATCTCGTTCACGGTTACATACCCTAATGTTCCAATCGCAAGGCCCATGAGCATACCATTTAAATGAATATGGTCGCTTCTTAAGACAATGCCAAGTACAGTTCCGACTCCTAATACAAGTGATAGTAATGTAATCGTCAAAAGAAAATATATAATATGAAACCTGGTAAATAAGAAAGGTATCGCTAGCGCAAGCCCCTCTGGAATATGATGAATAACAGCAGCAAACAAAAAGGGTATTGCTGTGTCAAAGTTCTTCATGGATATACCGAATGCTACACCTGTTGGAACATTGTGGATATAGATTGCAAGCGATAAGAATAGAAAGGACCGCCACGCTTCACCTTCTCTTCCTTCTTGATGGTGCGAATGATGAAAATGCATATGAAGTAGTACCATCAACAAAATACCTATACTTCCCCCAAGAAAGAGTCCTGTCATCTCATACTCAGAAAGTGTCTCTGGGATGAGTTCAAAAGTAAGTAGCCCCGCCAACATTCCTCCGCAAAAGGCATACAAACTATACATTTGATTGGTCACCATACTTCGAGCTGTTATACCCACCGTTCCTCCTACTAACAACCCACCAAAGGCAAGTGCAGCTGTCATAATTGGTAACATTATGCTCTCCATCTAGGTGCCCTCCTTCCTATTCCACTTTTTCCATGTGTATGCCTAATTTTTTGAGAATAGTCATGCCACTCGCATAACAGAGATTTCTCTGTTGGTTGGATAAGTAGAATCTTGGAATTTTAACTGAGAATACAGGTAACAGGATGAACTTTGTGATAGTATTTCTAAAGAAGACAGTTCTTTTAACAAATTTTCTGAAAAGAAGTGTGAATGGACAAGGACAATTACTTTCCTCCTCTTGTCTCTATTTCTCCTTAGAAGGAAAACGAAGCGGACAAATCACAAAAATTCTAGAAGCAGAAGCGATTGGTTTGGTGGACATCGCGGTTCAAAGAAATAAACCGATTGTGTTAGAGGCATTGGATACAACCCTCTCCAAGTCTGCCGGCCGTTACCGCAATCGGAAGCAAAATCGAAGGATGAGCATGTTTGCCTATAAAAAGATGCAGGATAGCATTCACAGCCGAGCTGCTAAAATGGGAGTCACTGTGTTTGAAGTGAATCCTGCCTTCACAAGCCAGATTGGGAAGATGAAGTATATGAAACAGATGCATATTTCCATCCATCAAGCGGCGTCCTACGTCATTGGCAGGCGCGGCATGAACTTGAAGGAACAGGTGCCAAAGGTGTTGCGAACCTATACAGAACGTAAGGATGGGGAGCATCACTGGAAACAGTGGAGTGTGTTGACAAAAGCATTCAAAGCGCTTCGTCCACACATATTCTATCATGTATCGGGCCAATCTTATCCATTATTTAACAAGGAGATTTGTAACCATGGGCTGACACAAGCAGAACGTGATATTTTGCAGAAGTATGTGCCAAAAGTTTGGTTAGAAGAAAGGGAAGCCTGTTGAACGGCTCTGTATTTCGCTTCCTAGGAAGAGGATACAGAATCTCCCACCTTCGACCAACGGAAGTCCCCTTGTGGGAAAGGAGCGTTAGCGAGTAGGTGGGGGTAGTTCAATGTTCATGTGTCCAAATGACTGATTCTCCTGTGGAAGGACAGCTTGGGAATTTCTCTCCCTTCTGAAGAACCACATGTTCACCATCTGCATCTACATAATGACCTGATTCCATAACAGTTTCCCCAGTTCTATGGGAATGGCTTGCATGGGTCCAAGTTGTAGCGTGTCCAGTGGATGGACAATCTGGAAAAGTCTCTCCTTGTTTAAGTTCCTTTTTTTCTCCTGTTGCACAAATATAGGTACCAGGTTCCGACACAGTTTCTCCTGTATGGTGATGGTCAGTGAAGTGAGGCATAATCAATTCCTCCTTTTTATTTTTCTTACAACAGATAGTCTCTCACTGACAACTAAGAATATTCTTTTTACTGCCCTTACACACCTCTCCTTTCCGCGAAGGCTGTTTTGGTGTTTACAACCATAGGTTGGAATCATCGCGCTCTATCGTCTTCCTCAACGGTGTGGTTGAGTGACATAAATGATAGAAAACTCCTCAATTACAGTGGTGGAACCGTTCGTGACTTGCACCCGATTCCCTGTTCCCCCTTGTTTTCACAAGAGCACCTAGTTTGCTTACAATATGATGTTGTAACTGGATTACACTTATAAATCCTCAAAATTTGAAACTGAATTTTACATGTAGTAGCGATTCCTCTTCAATATCACACTATTTCAACTATTAGAATAAATTAGGTATTGCATAAAAGATGGTTTAGGGAATATTATTTGTATACAAGAAACTTTTAGGGGGAATTTTTTCTCTAAAAGTTGGTCTAGAACAAAACATATGCGTGTAGGAAAACATAGGGTGTCTGATATCTAGGAGGATTTATTCATGAATGAGAATACAGCTACAAAAGAACAATCTTCTATTAATAACACAACAATTCAATCTGCACAAGCGGTTCTAGGAGGAAAAACTCAAGGAATAAAAAGACTACTCCCTTTTCTAGGACCGGCGTTTGTGGCAGCCATTGCTTATATTGATCCAGGAAACTTTGCAACCAATATCGCTGGAGGATCAAAATATGGATACCTACTTTTATGGGTAGTGCTTGTTTCCAATTTAATGGCTATTTTAATTCAATCCATGTCAGCAAAGTTAGGAATTGCAACCGGTAAAAATCTTCCTGAAGTCGCCCGTCAGCAGTTTCCTAAACCTGTTTCGATTGGTCTATGGATCCAAGCCGAGTTGGTCGTCATGGCTACAGATCTTGCAGAATTTATTGGTGCATCCTTAGGCTTATACTTAATCTTCGGTATTCCTTTACTTCCGGCAGCATTGATTGCTGCAGTAGGGTCTTTTGCTATCCTTGAACTTCAGCGTCGAGGATTCCGTTCTCTTGAAGCAGGGATTACGGGTCTCCTTTTTATTGTTGTACTAGCATTTATCACTCAACTCTTTTTTGCCAAACCAGAGCTCGCTCCGATATTAAACGGGTTTCTTGTACCTCAATTTAAGGGTGTAGACAGTGTTTTATTGGCAGCTGGGATTCTCGGTGCAACGGTGATGCCACATGCTATTTACCTTCATTCTGCCCTAACGCAACGAAGAGTAGTTGGAACAACGGAGGAAGACCGGAGAAAGATTTTTCGTTTTGAATTTATTGATATTTTAATTGCGATGTTTATTGCGGGAGCCATTAATGCTAGTATGCTGATTGTAGCGGCAGCACTTTTCTTTAAAAACGGCTTACAGGTTCAAGATTTGGATGTTGCTTTTCAGCAGCTAGGTCACTTAGTTGGTCCGGTTTCATCCATTCTCTTTGGGGTTAGTCTCCTTGCTTCTGGTTTATCTAGTTCATCGGTAGGGACAATGTCTGGTGATATTATTATGCAAGGATTTATTAAAAGACGAATTCCTTTGTATCTCAGACGATGCATTACGATGCTACCTCCACTGACCATAATCGCTCTTGGTGTAAATCCGACACATGCACTAGTCATGAGTCAAGTAGTACTGTCATTTGGGATTGCATTCGCCTTAATTCCTTTAATTATGTTTACTAGTAATCGTCGTTTGATGGGCAGTTTGGTTAATCGTCGCATTACCACTATTCTCGCCTGGTGTGTGGCAACGTTAATTATAGCCTTAAATGTGTTTCTTCTGTTTCAAACATTCTTCGGTTGATAAAATTGAAGCAAATTATTATAAGTGTCATAAAAAACGATTCCCTACCCATGCTAAGGAATCGTTTTTCTCTTCATAATGGAACAAGCAAGATGAGTTTAACTCTATCGTAAACGGTTTATGGTCGTATATTTCCCTTTGTAAAACTGACTCCCTTACGTATGGCAATGATCTTCATTATGGCAATGTTCTGTATCTTCTATTTGAATCGTCACATGTTCAATATGAAACTGTTCTCGAATCCGCTTTGTTGCTTCTCCAAGGACACGTTGCGTATTTGTTCCTGATTCTACTTTGACACTCCCACAGCTGAAGCAGTGGGATTCTAGACCCCACGCCGTTAGACATAACGTTTCTCAACGGTCAATCTGTACTGTCAGGTTTTCCTACGTCATTTGAACCTTTGGTCCAAAAAGGATGTACCTACTACTGCTCGGTACCCATTAGGCGATCATCGACTGCCCATCGACGAGAATTCTCAGCCCTTCAGCCAAGATATTATTTGCAGCATTTACGTCTCTATCATGAATTGTATTGCATTCTGAACATGTCCATTCTCGAACTCCTAAGTTCTTTACTTCTGGATTCTTATGCCCACAACATGAACATAATTGAGAAGAAGCAAAATTGGAGCCTACGACGATAAGTGTTTTACCATACCACTTACACTTATATTCCAACATACGTCGAAACTCAAACCAAGAGACTTCAGATATTGCTTTTGCCAAATTCCCATTCTTCAACATATTCTTTACACGAAGGTCTTCTATGCATATCACTTGGTTTTCGTGAACAAGCGAAGAAGTTATCTTGTGCAAAAAATCTGTACGAGCATTGACTATTTTCTCATGAATTTTTGCTACTTTTTTACGTTGTTTATTCCAATTAGAGCTATTGTATTTTCGTCTTGATAGAATTTGTTGTGCTTTTACTAGTTTATTTTCTAATTTCCTTAACCATTTTGGATTTTTAACTTTCGTTCCATCAGAAAATACAGCAAA
>NZ_JASATP010000060.1:0-31983 GCF_038440375.1 Bacillus sp. OTU530 | reverse complement strand
TCATAAGTATGATGAGAAATAAATTTTTTATGTACGGGCTAATAAGAATAACTATATACAAATAATTTATGAAGGGGTGATTATTAATGATTAAGAAAAAGATAATTATTCGTCTTAAGCAAGGGCTTCAGGCTCGAAATGCTTTCCAATTTGTGCAAAAAGCATCCTCTTTTAATAGCGAGATAAATATCATTAAAAACGATAAATCGTTTGAAGCTAAGAGCATTATGGGCGTTATGGTTGCAGTAATTAGAACGGGAGAAGAAATTACAGTAACTACAAATGGAATTGATGAACAAGAGGCTATTGGAGCCTTAGAGGATTTTCTTTCGAGTAAGGAATGATCGTTTTTAAAGGGTTGTCGAGAGATAAATGTGGGGTAGATGAGGTGTAGTTCTTTAATTATATTAGTAAGAAAGACTAATATGATCAAAGGGTTACAAGGCAAATAAGTTCTTTATACTCCCTAACGATATTATTATTTATAAGGTGGGAGTGTTAATGATTCAAGTATTAAATAACCATAAAATTTTAATAGATAGTTATATTAAATCCGTGATATTCAAATAGGACTCCCGTTTTATTGATTTGCATACGTAGAAGAGAATTAATACTATATCTCTAGGAGAATACATTTGGTTGGTTCTATATAAATCCAGATTAATTTTTCAATGTACAGAATGAGTTTAATGCATTTACATATATGCACTGGAAGACAAATATCCTTGTTCCTGAGAAAAACTTGAATTCCGCTAAATTTGATAGGTTCATAAAACAAACGCTATCCTTTCTGATTCTGGTATAAAAAGGATAGCGTTCTTTTCATTTTTTACAGTGTTAATTTATTATTAGCTTAATGTGCAGGGGGTAAAATCTGTTGTATATGAACCAATCTTTGTCCTATTTACATATCCAACTATCTTTGTTGGAAAACCACTAAAATTCTTTTTACTTCTATACTAATGCTGCGTTATTTTTCTGCCCTATGTTTTTATTTAAGTAGCCTAATGTCGTTATTAACATGGAATGACCCAATGTTTGTCTGATGTTGTATACTCTTTTTCACCCCTGTAAGTGATACTTTGATGAACCTTTTTTACAAACCGTCAAACTTTTTACAAAATAGTTAAATTTCATTTCAAACACATAATATAGGCTGAAATTGTGCAAGGAACAGGTAGTATTTTTTGAGCACCCCACTCAAAAAATCTCCATCCCCCAAAAAAGAAAAAGTCAGCTCCCCAATCATCTCATGATAGGTTAAATAAAGAATTGCGAAGTCTCTCAATCTTTAGGATGTAATCTTTCGGATGTAATATCTCAGTTAAAAAATCTAATTTGTCTTTTACATTGTCTAGGGTAATGATATCCACCCCACTATCGATTCTTTTTGGTACACCTCTTCCATGAATGGTTTTCCATGCTTGTTCCACGCTTATATACCCAATATCATAAGGATTCTGCGCCACAGTAGCACTCAACTTTCCTGATTTAACCTGCTTTGCCATGTTCGTAATGCCATCCACTCCAACAACAGGAATCTTCAAGCCTTTTTCTTCTATTGTTTTCAATGCATCTAGAGCGATTAAATCGCCAGTTGCAACTATTCCTTTGATATGTGGGTAATTCTGTAAAATATTTCCTGTTACTGATACTGTATTTTCGGATTGGTCTTCACCTAACTGTTCCGTGACAATCTCGATTCCGGCTTCTTCTAAAGCCATCCTCGCTCCTTCTGTACGTTCCATCAAAGCTGGATCTTGTAAATTTCCATGAATAATGGCTACTTGATCTCCTGGATGCAGCATAGATCCTAATAGCTCTCCTGCCTTTGTACCCAATACAAGGTGATCTGTCCCTATATAGGTGACTTTGTCCTTCCATTCAGCATCTCTACCGGCAAACAATACGGGAATATTTTCTTTCTTATATTCCATCAATACAGGAATGGTAACGGATGGGTGTATTGGAGTAACTATTAGTGCATCTGGATGTTTCCTTAAAACTTTTTTCAATGTATTAGCTTCATTTGTAATAGGATATATGGCATCGGGTGCTATTACTTCACCATCTATATCCAAATCATCAAACGCTCTTTGGGCCCCTGCCCCAAAAGTTTTCCAAAACTCTGTGTCTAAACTTTTTGCAACGACCACAATTTTGGGTTTATCCTCTTTTTTAGAAAACTTAGCTGTAAATCCTATTAGAGCCGCTAGAAAAAACATGCAAACTAATGAAATTATCCATTTCCTTTTCAATATTCATTCTCCTGTTCCACCTACAATACCATAGGATGTTCATCAAAAGACGTTTTTGTCGTACTATGTTGAGATTCAAATCCTTTCGAAGGTTAACTTGTAGTACAAGTAACATAGTAACATAGTAACACATAATCTATGTATGTGTTTAGCAAAAGTTAGTTTATTAAGAGGTGAAGTCTGTCCAAAGTGAGATTGAATTCATACAATAAATTATTCGGAGTAGCCTCATAATTCATAGATGAAATGGATATTAAGTTTCGATGTTTCTAACAGATTGTATTTGCACCAGCACTCAAAAATTTACTACCTCCAAAATACCTCTATTGCCCGATATTTTGGAGGTTTTCTATTTCAAGAACAAACAACATATATCTCTTTCAAATAAATACAATCTTTGTACAAGAACCGAACAAACAACCTGTTCCTTTAACTATTTAAAAGCTACCGGCTCTGCTTATAATCATCTTGCTATCTGCTTTTCTTTCCTATTTTTTCGGATCGTTCCCACAATTAAAAGTAGCAAGGGAATGCCGACAATGTTGATTGGAAGAATAAACGGTATCCAAAATTTTTGAGGATAGGTAACGGCAGCACTGATACTATTAGGATAAAGCATTGAAAGGGGAATCAGTGCGAAGGCAATAAACCACATAATCTTTCTCCAATCTTTTAAGTGAAAGAATTGATTAGTATGGAAAAGCAAGATTTGTTCAAGTGGAAACATTATCAGCCTAACATTATTTTGTTAACAGTAAGATGATATCTACGGTCCAACCTTAGTTTTCGTAACCTGGTGGAAATGATGGAAGAACGCGATTTATCAATAGCTCACACAACGATTATGAGTTGGGTTCATCACTATGGACCTGAATTGGATGAAAGAGTGTGACCTCATCTTAAGCCAACAAATGATTTATATTAAAGTAAAAGGTCAATGGATGTAGCTGTATCGTGCAATAGATTTCGAAGGAAACACGATTGATTTTTATCTCAGTAAAACAAGAAATAAACAGGCTGTAAAGGTTTCCTTGATAATTTTTTACATACCGATTTAAATAGGTGTAATCATAAAACTCTTTATTCCTAGTAGGAATAAGAGGGGGCTCATCCAGTCCGTTTTTTAATTCAACTGGCAGTCTACGTCTTCTTCTACAATCTTTCAGAGCCTCTAATACATAAGGGAAAATAATTGCCTCCCTACACTTTTCATTCTTCCCCTTACTGGATAAAAAGTAATGCCCCGTCGATGAATTATAAAAAAGTTCTAACCATTTGGCCTTACATACTTCCTGAATCCGTAGCCCTGTAGTAGCCAACAGGGTTAGAATTGCATAGTTAATCGGATGATTTTTCTGTTTTCAATGCTCCAACAGCATTTTTACTTCCTCATATGTTAAATCCCGATTCGGTGTATATTTCTCTTTTATAGCGGAACTCACGAAATAAGAGTGCAGCTGTGTTTGGAGATATCCCGCTTTATGTAATTAGCGTAGAAAACTTCGAATGACATATGAAGAAAGATGCAAACCCGAATATTGAGATCTTGGGTATCCTAGCAACATTAGTTGATACAAGAACGAATCTGCATACAACCATTTTACAAGAGTGCCGTTTCTTGTGCAGACAAATGGGATGGAAATTATTCGATACAGTTATCCCTAGATCCGTTCGATTTGCGGATGAAATTAAGAGCAAAGGACTTCCTGCTACTCTTAGTAAGTCAAGGGATCCAATTGTGCAGAACTATTTTGAATTAGTAGAGGAGATTGAGAAACAATGGCAAGACAAAAAGGCAAGGGTTTAAGTGGATTTGCGGGAGTTGCGAATTCTCCGCTGTTACATACACAAGATGTTAATTCTAATGTTAACGATAGTGCTAATTCTATTGACCCGTTGGAAAAACTTCAGGCAGAGATCCCTGCAAAGGAACTGACAACTGTTATGAAAGGAATCTATTTTGATTCCGAAGTATGGGATGTTATTGAAGAGCAGTCCCAAAGATTAGGACGCGGTGGAAAGTCTAAATTAGTGAATGAAATCGTTAAAAACTATTTGCAGCAGAAGGGGCTTTTATAAGCCTCTTTTTGTTTGAAATATAGTTGTTGGGAGATTAACTATTCTGTTGATATAAGTAGATGGTTTGAGGAAAGAAAGGCTTGGGATACTTAGCTATTCTTTCTCTGTATTGTACATATCCTCAATGATTCTACCGGGAGAAATGATTTTTTTCTCTTTCATACTGTTTCAGTGAGAGGGTTACCTCTATGTACTAATAGGAAACATCCATGTTTGAAAATGGCTTATATAATTAGTATGAAAATTAATATTAATATTAGTGTTATTAATGATATCTACATTAAGCTATTTATTGGCATTATTACTGTTCTCAGAACTTTAAGTGGATATTGTTCTTTTATTCCCCTCGTTAACAAAACAATTTCACATGCGTATTTTTAAAATTTAAATTATAAACGTAAAAAAATTAAAGGGGTTCCTCTATCATTCATTCTTCCATCCTATCAAAAAGCATGCTTTTTGACAGACGCAATATAGACCTAAAAAAGTATGTCATAAAACCTAAAAACAGAGTTTGGCAATATGTCATTTGAATCCTACGTTATTTTATATATAAATCAAAGACAGAACAAAAGTGAGCTTCTTGACTTGATTAAACTGCACATCGAGAAAGGGAGTTCAAGCTTTTCTTGTTGAACACTTTTTTGTTAGGATTACCTTATTTTGGTGTTATTTATATATTCTCCTCTCAAATACAGTAAAATCAATCATATGAATACAAACTTTTAGGCAATAGTTTACATTCAACACAAATTTTGAAGGTTTTGCATCAGAACCCGATTATGTTACTGAACATGAATAAAAAACAACTTGAGATATATAGATTTCAAGTTGTTTCTTACGTTAAACCAAATATAGTAGCATTTTTGTAATGAAGTGCCCTCCTTATTCTGCGGTAATAGTATTCACGTCATATAGTAACTCTTTCGACCACTCCCAGTTACTAATTGCTATCGCATCTATTACATGATGAACCTTACTAGCGCCAATAATGGCTGAAGTTACTTTTGGCTGATTTAATACCCACGAGAGGGAGAATTGAGATAAACTTACCTCATTCTTTTCAGCCAATATACGGTAATGGTCTACTAAATGGAAATTCCGATCTGTAAAATAATTTTCAAGTAACTTTTCTCCACGTGCAGCGCGACTTTCAGGGGGAACATCTTCTGGACTCTTATATTTTCCTGATAACATTCCTCTTGCCATCGGACTATATACTATAACACCTACACCTTCAGATTCACAAAATGGTAATAGCTCTTGTTCAATCTCTCTAGAGAGTAAGTTATATTGAGGTTGAACAGAAACAAATCTTTCAAGATTCATCTTCTCACTAATTGCGTGAGATTTTGCAATTTGCCAAGCTGCGTAGTTGGAACACCCGATATAACGCACTTTCCCTTGGCGTACAAGGTCATCCAATGTACGCAATGTTTCTTCTAATGGGGTATGGGGATCAAAGGTGTGTACTTGATAGAGATCAATATAATCTGTTTGTAATCGGCGCAATTGATTCTCAATTTCCTGCATGATATGAATCCGTGAAAGCCCTCGCTCATTTCTTTTCGGTCCTACTGGCAGTCCAATCTTAGTGGCTAATACCACTTGATCTCTTTTTCCTTTAAGCGCTCGTCCGAGAATCTCTTCGGATTCTCCTGTCCCGTGTTTGAATTCTTGGTCTTGACCTGTTCCGTAAAAGTTTGCTGTATCAATAAAATTAATTCCATGATCAAGTGCAGTATCTAAAATAGAAACAGATGCTTCTTCGTTAATCCATCTTCCAAATGCCATCGTCCCTAAACATAAAGAAGAAACCTCTAAACCCGTTCTCCCTAATTTTTTATAGCGCATATGTATCACCTCAGGATTTATATTCCTTACTAGGAATTTCAAATATTCTCCCCTGTAAGCATGAGTATAGGTAATGTAATAAAAAAGAGAAGGTATGTACTATTATATAATAGTGCCAATTTTAACGATTGGAATATTTATTTGCTAAATACAATCTCCTTGGTTGTTAACCAAGGAGATAATTTTTTGAAAGGGTAACAGTTGTACGGGTGGTAATACCTATTATTGGAACAGATGTTGAATGAATAACATCGAGGGAAGCCTATTTATTTAGGGTTATGTACGATGATAACATTCCGCATCCCTGATATACATGAAATCAAGTGAATTATAAAGACTCTCTCAACATTTAGTTTACTTGTACGTAAACTAGATGTTTTCTTTCATATTTGTTTCATTTAGTGAACTAAGCTGGACAGTGCTTTAATATGTGATAAATAACGAACATTACTAGCTTCCTTCATAAGAGTCGCTGGCAGACCTTTGAGCTGAGTGGAGTTTGCACCAATTGTAGCAACAGCGTCCTTACGACCTAGGCTTGCAAGTGTTCCTGAGTTGACTGGGCTAAACTCTTCGAATGTTTTGTTTTCTAAGTATGCGAATATATTATATCCGATTAGTTCTTCCATTAGCCAAGCAATTTGGGCTGTAGGTGGGTATAGACGGCCATCTGGAGCGAAAAGAATAGCTAAGTCACCTGTAATAAACACAACCGAGTGGAAGGTGGATTGAAGATAATTGTTAACAGTTGCCCGTCCACGATTGACCTCAAGACCGGATTCACCTACAAGAGGGTTTTCTTGTACACCGCCTGTCCAAACGAAAGTATTCGTGACGATCATTTGACCAGCTTTTAGATCAACAACATTGCCTGCAACCTTGGTTACAGGAAGAACTAATAGGAATTGAACGCCGCGTGCTTCTAAGCTGCTCTGTGCGCGTTCAATGAGTGTGTCCGGTAGAACAGGAAGAATTTTTGGACCTGCTTTTACAAGCAATAGTTTGATTTCTTTCGGATCTACTCTATAGCCTTTTGTAAACCTTACAACCCCCTACCCAAATTTTCATTTTGAATAGAGGGTTGTCGATAGTCTAAGATTTCCAATCGGAAGTCTCTTTACTTATGCCACTGCTTATTTCGCAGCTTTTGCAGCTTCAAGTGCAGCTTCGTAGTTTGGATGATTTGTTACCTCATCTACATATTCTGCATATGTTACTTGGTTTTCGCTGTTAATTACGAATACAGCACGAGTTAATAAACGCAGTTCTTCAATCGCAACGCCGTATGCTTGACCGAAGGAAAGATCACGGTGGTCAGAAAGCGTTACCGCATTCTCAAGACCTTCTGTCGCACAATAACGGTTTTGGGCAAATGGAAGATCCACGCTAATCGTCAATACCTTCACATTTTCAAGATCTGCAGCTTCTTCATTGAATTTACGTGTTTGTGCAGCGCATACACCTGTATCTACAGAAGGCACTACACTGATTAATTTCACTGCACCTTTATAAGTATCTAATGTTACAGGAGATAAATCATTCGCTAACACTGTAAAATTCGGTGCTTGCTCTCCTACCTTTACTTCGTTACCAAGTAAAGTAACAGAATTCCCTAAAAATGTAACGTTTGCCATTACAACTCCTCCTTATTTTTACAAGAAATTACGTACAGTGCCAATAATAGAGAGAACAAAAACAGAATGCAACAAAAATATTTTTATTTTTCTGTAGATAAACATCATACAAATAATATGGTTTATGTTGAATTAATATTAAAATTATATTAAACATCAGACAAAAACAACACTCATTTTTATTAACAACACTCATTTTTAAGAAAAAAACTAAAAGAAAACGTTTTAATTTGTTGTTGACGGCTAATATGAGCATGATATACAATCGCATTACAGGATGACATCAGACAAATTTTAAATCTATTAATAAATCTAAAGTGAATATGTCAGATGAATTTGTAGGAATTATCAATTCAGGACATATTTGTGGAGGATTGCAAGGAATAGATCAGATGTCATACAAATTTGAAAGGAGAGGGAATTAGTATGGGTATTAAAGAACTAAAAATTACTGCAAACCAAATTCGGCAGGACATAGTGGATATTGCTTATAAAGCGCAAGGTCCATCACATCCAGGTCCAGCATTATCATGCTGCGACATAGTTACAGCTTTGTATTTTAAAATTATGAGGGTAGATGTAAACAATCCTAAATGGGAGGACAGAGATAGACTAGTGTTCTCCAAAGGTCATGCATGCCCTGTTCTTTATTCTGCATTAGCTCGTAAAGGTTTCTTCCCTGTTGAAGAGTTAACGACAGTTAGGAGAATTAATTCTAGGTTGCAAGGACACCCAGATATGAAAAAAACTCCTGGTGTGGATATGACTGCTGGTTCTCTCGGAAACGGGTTATCCGCAGCGATGGGTATGGCTCTTTATGCAAAGACTTTAGGAAAAGATTTTAAAACATTTGCAATTTTGGGGGATGGAGAAATCCAGGAAGGTACTATTTGGGAGGCTGTTTTATCAGCGCCTAGATTTAAGTTAGACAATTTGATTGCAATTGTAGATTATAATCATTTCCAAAGTACTGGTTCTGTAGAAGCGATTTTACCAATGGATCCCCTTGCTGATAAATGGAAGTCTTTTGGCTGGAATGTGATTACCATAGATGGTCATGACATGGAGGAAGTTGTAAGAGAATTAGAGGTTGCAACTAACCACAAAGGAAGTCCTACGGTGCTTATCGCCAATACAGTAAAAGGTAAAGGTGTAAGCTTTATGGAAAATGATAATGCATGGCACCAGAAAAAGCCAAGTAAAGAAGAGTATGAACAAGCAATGTTGGAGTTGAAGGAGGATTTATATGTCTACAGTGTATGATGAAATTTCAACAAGGGTAGCTTTTGGAAATGCACTTTTAAGATACGCAGAGACAGATGGCAATGTATTTGCTGTAAGTGCCGATACAGAAAAATCTATGGGCTTCGCCCCATTGGCAAAAGCACGTCCTGATAGAGTAATTAATGTTGGAATAGCAGAACAAAATATGATGCTTGTTGGTACAGGGCTTGCGGCAAGTGGTGCAAAAGTTTATGTTGCAACATATGCCCCATTCGCTTCAATGAGAATGCTCGAACAAATTAGATCATTTTGTGCATATCCAAAATTAGACGTAAAGATTATTTCAGGGCTTGCTGGTTTGTCTGGAGATGTAGAAGGTGTTACACATCAAGGTTTGGAGGATGTATCCATCTTACGTTCTATACCTAATATGGTTGTGGTTGTTCCTGCAGATGCTGCATCTGCAGAGGTAATTACACAAAAGATCTCAGAATATGAGGGCCCTGTATATTTTAGGGTTGGAAGAAACGCTGTGCCAAAGGTATTTGATGAAAGTTATACTTTTGAGATTGGTAAGGCAAATGTTGTCAAAGAAGAAGGAAATGACGCTGCTATTATATTTAATGGTGCAACAACTAGTCGTGTTATTGAAGCGGAAAAGTCCTTAAGAGAAAAGGGATACAATGTCCAATTGATTGAAATGCCTTGTGTAAAACCTATAGATAAAGAAGCAATTATTAAAGCAGCTAAGGAAACAGGAGCTATTATTACAGTAGAAGAAGGTAATATCATAGGTGGATTAGGTGGAGCAGTTGCAGAAGTTTTGGGTGAAAATTATCCTACTTTAATGAAGAGAATTGGAATAGACGATATATTCACAGAATCAGGACCACATAAGGAATTATTAGACAAGTATAACTTCAGCCCTGAACATATTGAAGAGGTTATTATAGAAGTTATTCATAACAAGGGATCTTACTAAGGGGGCGCTTTGAGATGGAAGTGGTTGTAAAAACGGGAGAAAATCATGAATCTTCTTATCTAAAACCCAAAATGAAAGCGGTTGTAAAAACGGGGGAACACTATGGATTCTCTTATATGGAAGTGGAAAAACCTACACCAAAACCTAATGAGGTTTTAATTAAGGTAGAAGCAGCAGCTATATGTGGCACTGATATTAGTTACAATAAGTGGGGGCAATCTGCAAAGGATTTTGCGTATAAATTTAATGTAAAATTTCCTTTTATTGTCGGTCATGAATGTTCGGGAACAATTATTGAAGTTGGTAGTGAAGTTAAAAATAGGAAAGTTGGCGACAGGGTAGCTCTGGAAACTCATATTCCTTGTGGTGAGTGTTTTCAATGTCAAACAGGTAATGCACATAATTGTATGAATATGGGCATTTATGGGACAAGTTGTGACGGTTGTTTTGCAGATTATGCAGTAGCGCCGGAAAGTGTAGCGTTTAAATTACCGGACGATGTATCTTTCGAAGAAGGCGCTCTATTTGAGCCGGCTGGTGTTGCGATGCGTGCGATTGAAGAGTCTGGTATTCTTCCAGGTGATACTGCCCTCGTATTTGGATGTGGAGCAATAGGTCTTTTGGCAATACAAATGCTACAAGTGTGCGGAGCTTCTAGGGTAATAGCAGTTGATATAGACCAGTATAGAGTGGATATGGCCAAAAAATTTGGTGCAGTTGCAGTTAATTCCCTGACAGAAGATCTTCCATCAATTGTAAAAGAATTGACAGCCAGCAGAGGTGGGGTAGACTTTATCCTTGAAATGACGGGGTCACCTAAAGTGTATGAAACACTATTTGATTACCTTCGTTTGGAAGGAAGAGTAGTAACTGTAGGTCATCCTGGCGGCCCGATTCCAATTAATGTAACACAAAGTATTAATTTAAAAGGTGCTACTATTAAAGGTTTATTCGGAAGAAGAATCTGGGAAACATGGTGGAAATTATCATCTTTAGTTAATGCTAAAAAGATTAATATACTTGATGTAGTTACACACCGATATTCATTCTCTCAGGTAGATGAAGCTTTTGAACAGGTTAACAAAGGTGCAGGAAAGATTATGTTTTTAAGGGATGAAAAATAATCAACCAAATCAAGTTCATAATTGCTTTTTCCCTGTACAATGGCCGACATTGTACAGGGGAAGTTCCTTCAAATAAGCATTAATCCTTTTAGCGACAATTTTTAATTGAAGGTATCTTCTTAATGATACCAAGTTATTAATGTAATATCAATATTTTTAAAATGTAACAATGGCAAATTCTAGGTGGTTACTTCCTGTGCCTCGGGTAAGTTAGGCATTACTTATAATAAGGAAGGAAAACCTGAAGAAGTAGATAAAAGGCGGATATCTGATCTGGCAAGTAGAGTAGTTACTTGTGTGTATTCATAAAAGCGGACAGATTAAAGTTATAGCTGTATACGATTATGGAAAACAAGTGTTATTATAAGACACATCAGGACATAATCCTACTTTCGTAGCAGAGAATGTTAAAGTCTAACTAGAAAAGCGATAACAATTGAAAAGTATAGGTTATAACAGTTCTAGATACTGTCATTACTGTTTCTGTAACACATTGTTTGAGTCAAAAATAATTTGGATTAAGCCAAATAGTTGAAGTGAAAAAAGATTCTAAAACAATGATTTGGAGATGAAGCCTTATGAAAATAAAAGAAACGATTGAAAGAATTCCTGCAGGCTTAATGCTGGTTCCTTTACTTATAGGCTCTTTAGTTCGCACATTCTTCCCAGAAGCATTTGAATCGGAAGCATTTAAACATTCGTTTACTGGGGGATTATTAACTGGCACCACAGCATTACTAGGTGGATTTTATCTTTGTTTAGGCGCAACCATAAAATTTAACGCAACTGGTTATGTGTTGAAAAAAGGGGGAGCCTTATGGATTGGTAAAATAGGCACAACTTTTGTAATCGCTTTATTGATTAAAACTATTTTCCCAGATCAAAATAACTTATTTTTAGGATTATCTGCCTTAGCAATTGTTGCTGCTTTTTCTGATACAAACGGTGCTATTTATATGGCTCTTATGGGGCAATTAGGAAAGAAAAAAGAGGATATTGCTGCTTATTCTATCATGTCACTTGAATCTGGACCATTCTTCACTATGCTAATATTAGGTATTGCTGGATTAGCAAGTTTTCCGATTTCCGCATTTGTCTTTACGCTTCTTCCTCTACTAGTTGGAATGATTCTTGGAAATCTAGACGAAAAAATGCGAGAGTTCTTAAGTAAAGGTGAGGACCTCTTTATTCCTATGTTAGGTTTAGCAATTGGTGCTGGAATTAACTTAAGCAATGTAGTGAAAGCTGGTTTATCTGGCGTTATCTTAGGTATAGCTGTTGTTGCAATTACTGGAGTTGCTCTATTTATACTAGATCGAATCACAGGTGGAGACGGTGTGGGCGGTTTGGCTGCTTCAACTACCGCAGGGAATGCAGCGGCCGTACCATTATCCCTTGCAGCTGTTAATCCTATCTATAATGAAGTTGCTGCGAGCGCCACGCTTCAGGTATCAGCAGCTGTTATCGTTACAGCTCTTTTATCCCCTTCTCTAACGGTTTGGTATGCAAAACGAGTTGAGAAAAGAAAAATACAAACTATTAGTGATAATGCAGCATCATAACGAAGAAAAAATTCATGTAATGTCTCTATATGTGACTGATATACTTAAAGTTAACAGTGAACTATAAATAAAACTTAAAGTTATTTATTTTATTATGATGATTCTCCTTTTCCATCCCCCTTCCAGAGGTCAGTGGGATGGAAAAGAGCTTAAATATCTTCCTTTACATAATGGGGTTTTAGAAATTCACAGGCATTCATTTTTCAAAACCCCATCATGTAAGGGAAGTTATAAAACCCGATGATATTTTCTGTATAATGCTAAATGAATTATAATTATTATTTTAGGGGACTTTTAAGGTAGATAAGGATTTTTGGGTCAAAGGAATAAATAAAAATAAATATAGATTAAAGGTGAATAATGCGATGGATATAATTATGTCGGCAGCAGTTAATAGTGAAAAGATACCTACGCATAAAACAGCAGTAGATAAGGTTACAGAATACATTAAAACTAAAATCATTCATAAGGAGCTGAAACCTAATGATAAGATCCCTACAGAAACTGAGCTAAGCGAAATCTTAAATGTGAGTAGAAGTTCTGTAAGGGAAGCGTTGAAGATTTTGGAAGCTACTACTATTATACAGATACGAAGAGGTGATGGTACGTATATATCGGAGCCAGAAGATATTTCTTTTTCTCAATCCCTTTTGTTTAAAATAATTTTAAACAATACGGAATTCAGAGAATTAGTTGATTTCCGTGAGCAGATTGAAGTAGCAGTGATAAAACTGGCTATTACTTATGCAACTAAGGAAGATATAGAAGTTTTGAGAAACACTTACAATGATTTTTTAGATTGTATTGAAAACAATCCAGATGATTATAAAAGGCTCCATGAATTGGATTTAAACTTTCATAAGACATTAGCAGCGTTAACGAAAAATAAGCTCATGGCAGAGTTATATTTGTTTTCCTTTGAAATTTTCTCACCAATGATATTAGAAAACTATGCTAGAGGTCAGATAAAGAGTGAAGATAGGGAAGAAACAGTGGAAACTCATAGGATTATTATTGAGGCACTAGAAAAAAGGGATCTTTATGCTGGGATTTATGGTGTGGGAATGTCATTGAAGTTGTGGGTGAAATGGATTAATCTACAAGAAAATAAAAAGATATCAGGCAATATATTAAAGGAAAAGTGACTTATAGGGATGTTATATCAACATTCCTGCGACGCGGGGAAAAATGATAGTACTGTCCCCCCCTTGGGGGACTACTTAAGATGAGAACATAAAATTATACTAACAGTATCAAATGCCGAAGGTATTGATTATTACATTAAACCTCGCCATTGCAAAGGGCAACGCAAATAATAATATCCTGAATGAAATCACTGATTTTTTCCTAAAATTCAAAAAATAGAAATATCTTTATTGTTGACTATATGGATTTTAAATTATCATTTGATAGAAACTAATTTGTATTCTAGGAAAAAAGAAGTACCCAAAGAGAATAAAAACCTTTTATATGTAATTCCTTGTAAATAGCGAAATAAGGAAATGGATATGATTACATGATTTCGGTCATACTTTACCATTTTAGAAAGTTTATCCTTAGTGATATTCGTATATTCATTAAGACTAATTATGGAGAGGGCGGAGGAAGAGCATGAAGAAAATTGCAGTATTAACAAGCGGTGGAGATGCTCCAGGAATGAATGCTGCTATTAGAGCCGTAGTAAAGGCAGCAAATCACTATCACCTAGATGTAATAGGTATACAGTATGGATACCAAGGGTTAATTGACGGTAAACTTCACCCATTAACTTCTTCAGAGGTAGAGGATATTGCAGATAGAGGCGGAACAATATTAAAGACATCTAGATCCTCAGAATTTATGGAGCAAACAGGGAGAACAAAGGCCTTTCATGTATTAAAAGACTTCGGTATAGATTCTTTAGTTGTAATAGGTGGGGAGGGATCTTTAAAAGGAGCTGAAAGATTACACGAGCTAGGGGTAAAGGTAATTGGTATACCTGGAACGATTGACAATGATTTATTTTATACAGATTATTCAATTGGATTTGATACCACGTTAAATACAGTATTGGATTGTATTGGAAAAATTAAAGATACTGATTTTTCTCATGATAAAACAACGATTGTGGAAGTGATGGGAAGATATTGTGGTGACTTAGCTCTATATTCAGGCTTAGCAGGAGGGGGAGAAATCATATCTACTCCAGAGAGAAAATTAGATTTTGATACCATATGTTCAGAATTAAGTTCAAGAATCAGTAGTGGAAAACATGATAACCTCGTCATCGTAACGGAAAGAATGTATGATTTACAGCGATTACAACAATATATTGAAGAAAAGTTAAACCTGAGTGTAAGAACTACGGCATTAGGTTTCATTCAAAGAGGGGGGAATCCATCAGCGTTTGATCGGGTATTAGCGAGTAAAATGGGTATCAAGGCGGTAGAACTGCTAGTAAGTGGTCATTCAGGCTACGCTGTTGGAATAAAAGAGAATAAAATAATCCATAGAGAACTTGAGAAAGTTAATATCGAAATGCTTGATAAGCAGGAGCAGTATAGGTTACTAGAAACGCTTTCACACTAGAAATAAATTAGTAGTTAGATTTTTCCTGAAACTATTATTTGAAAGTAAAAGACTGGTGTTGATTTTTGAAAAAATCAATATGTTGTAAAAAATTATGTATGATACTTGATTTGTATCAAAAGGCAAATCTTATTATATATATTATAAAATATTAATTTTACGAGTGTCAAGAATCATAATTTTACCTGAATAACTGACACCAAGCCTTAATAAAGCTTTGAAAATAGTAAGATGTGTGAAAAGGTAATTGAGGCGGTTGATAGCTCGAAAGGGGTTAAAACATGGTATGGAGTGTGTACGGATTGTTGCAAAGAGAAGAAAGAAGATTAAGAGACTGGGCTTTTTATTAGCTATAGTCACCACACAAACAGTTTTGATTGTCTGTTCGTGAAAAAGGAACAAGAAATCTAATGAAGGTCCATAATGTAATTGCAAAAGAATTAGGAGAGGAGGACGAAACATGAAAGTAGCCATTGCATCCGATCATGGAGGTATGAATATTCGTAAGGAGATCATCTCATTAATGGAGGAGATGAATATCGAGTATGTAGATTTAGGATGTGAGTGTGATACCTCTGTTGACTATCCAGATTATGCCCTCCCAGTCGCTGAAAAGGTAGCAAGCGGTGAAGTAAATCGAGGGATTTTAATCTGCGGGACAGGTATTGGGATGAGCATTGCAGCCAACAAAGTAAAGGGAGTTCGTTGTGCGCTTGTACATGACACATTTAGTGCTAAGGCAACGAGAGAACATAATAATACGAACATATTAGCTATGGGAGAACGTGTGATTGGTCCGGGATTAGCCCGTGATATCGCAAAAATATGGTTAACAACACCTTTTGAAGGCGGCAGACATGAAAGTCGTGTCAATAAAATAACAGTATATGAAACGACTAATGAGTTGGTAAAGCGATTAATGTGTTGACCTATGATTGATCCCGCGAAGGGGAAGGTGGACAGCGATCTGTGAAATCATTAACTCGATAACAAACAAGAAGGTAATGAGATAGATAATCTATGAGAGTTCATATGTAGATGATTCATTTACATATAGACTCTTATAGGACATAAAAGTTAGGGTCTATTTATTAAGGAGGATATTCATATGGCTTTAGTTTCGATGAAAGAAATGTTAAAGAAGGCGTTAGCAGAGGGTTATGCGGTTGGTCAATTCAACATCAATAACTTGGAATGGACACAAGCGATTTTATCTGCCGCTGAAGAGGAAAAATCACCAGTAATCCTTGGTGTTTCAGAAGGAGCTGCCCGCTATATGGGTGGTTTTAAGGTAGTAACAGCTATGGTGGGAGCTCTTATTGAGGAAATGGATATCACTGTTCCTGTGGCTATCCATTTGGACCATGGATCTAGTTTTGAAAAATGTAGAGCAGCTATTGACGCTGGTTTTACATCGGTGATGATTGATGCTTCGCACCATCCATTTGAAGAAAATGTGGAAACAACTAAAAAGGTAGTGAAATACGCCCATGAACGTGGTGTATCTGTTGAAGCGGAGCTAGGTACTGTTGGTGGACAAGAAGATGATGTAGTTGCAGAGGGAGTTATCTACGCAGATCCAAGGGAATGTGAGCTGTTAGTAGCGCGTACTGGTATTGATTGTCTCGCTCCTGCGTTAGGTTCTGTTCATGGTCCTTATAAAGGTGAGCCAAATTTAGGATTTACGGAAATGGAGCAAATTTGTAAAGCAACGGGTTTACCTTTGGTTTTACACGGTGGCACAGGTATTCCAACCAATCAAATTCAAAAATCAATCTCATTAGGAACGGCAAAAATTAATGTAAATACAGAGAATCAAATTGCGTTTACGAAAGCTGCACGAGCGATATTAAATACAGATTCAGAAGTATACGATCCACGTAAATTTATAGGTCCAGGTCGTGATGCGATTAAGGAAACAGTCATTGGAAAAATGCGTGAATTTGGTTCATCTGGTAAAGCGGTATAAAAAATTAATATCTAATAACTTTCGATACGAAAATACAACTTGCAAGAAGAGAAGGACTATTTCTAACAGGTTTTGTTTAAAAAAAGTTTAACAAAAGGAGTATTGAGAATGAAGTCATTACACATAAAGAATGATCTTGAACAACTAGCTATTAATACGATTAGAACACTATCCATTGATTCAATTGAAAAAGCAAATTCTGGACATCCAGGAATTACAATGGGTGCAGCACCAATGGCTTACACATTATGGGCTAAAGAAATGAATCACAATCCTGCTAATCCAAATTGGTTTAACAGAGATCGGTTTGTTTTGTCTGCAGGTCATGGTTCAGCACTATTATATAGCTTATTACATTTATTTAAGTATGATGTATCCATTGAGGATTTAAAGAGCTTCCGTCAATGGGGTAGTAAAACACCAGGGCATCCTGAGTTTGGACATACACCGGGTGTTGATGCGACAACGGGACCTCTTGGACAAGGTGTTGCAATGGCGGTCGGGATGGCAATGGCAGAACGTCATCTCGCGGAGACATATAATAAAGAGGATTTTCAAGTAATTGATCATTATACGTACAGTATATGTGGTGATGGAGATTTAATGGAAGGAGTATCTGCTGAAGCAGCTTCCCTTGCGGGTCACCTTAAACTTAACCGTTTGATTGTTATGTATGACTCCAATGATATCTCGTTAGATGGAGATTTACACTTATCATTCTCTGAAAGTGTAGAAGAGCGTTTTAAAGCATATGGTTGGCAGGTAATTCGTGTGGAGGATGGAAATGATATCAAAGCCATCCAAAAAGCTATTCAACAAGGAAAAGCAGATACAGAACGTCCAACACTTATTGAAATCAAGACAACTATCGGATACGGTTCCCCAAATAGGTCTGGAACGTCAGATTGTCATGGGGCACCACTTGGTGTAGAAGAAACAAAATTAACGAAGTCATTCTATGGATGGGAAAGTGAAGAAGTCTTCTATGTACCAGCAGAAGTAGCTGCACATTACAGTGAATTTGCTGAAGTTGGTCATGAGAAAGAAAATGCATGGAATGCATTGTTTGAAGCCTATAAAAGTGCATATCCAGAATTAGCACAACAATTAGAAAGCGCTGTGAAGGGGGAACTCCCTGAAAATTGGCATGGTACACTTCCTGACTTTACATCAGGGGAAAAAATGGCAACAAGAGCTTCATCTGGAAAAGTATTAAATGCTGCAGCGAAAGCTCTTCCACAATTAATTGGTGGTTCAGCAGACCTTGCTGGTTCGAATAAAACACTTATTACTTCTGAAAAGAATTTTGCACTTGATGGCTTTGCTGCTCGTAATATTTGGTTTGGTGTTCGTGAATTTGCGATGGGTGCAGCATTGAATGGTATGGCACTTCATGGCGGTGTAAAGGTATTTGGAGCTACTTTCTTCGTATTCTCTGATTATCTTCGTCCGGCTATTCGTCTTGCTGCATTAATGAAACTACCTGTAATCTATGTATTTACCCATGATAGTATTGCTGTTGGGGAAGATGGTCCAACGCACCAACCAATTGAACAGTTAGCCTCCTTACGTGCAATGCCAGGGTTGTCTGTTATCCGACCTGCAGATGCAAAAGAGACGAAAGCAGCATGGCGTTTAGCTCTAGAAAGTCAGGATAAACCAACTGCATTAGTCCTAACTCGTCAGGATTTACCAACGCTGAATATCGATGATGAAAAAGTATATGAAGGAGTTAAGAGAGGGGCTTATGTGGTTTCTACTGCTAATGGTGAAGCAGAAGGTTTGCTACTTGCAACGGGTTCAGAAGTTTCTTTGGCTATTTCGGCTCAAAAGGAGCTTGAAAAAGATGGTATTTTAGTTTCAGTTGTTAGTATGCCTAGTTGGGATCGATTTGAACAACAATCCGAAGGGTATAAACAAAGTATTATTCCAACAAATTTAACTACGCGTTTAGGAATTGAGTTAGGATCTTCATTTGGATGGAGAGAATATACCGGTGCAAATGGGAAAACAATAACCATTGATCAATTCGGTGCCTCTGCTAAACCTGATAAATTAATGAAGGAATATGGTTTCACAGTAGAAAATATCGTCCAAACCTTTAAATCACTTGTTTAAAAACTTAGGCTTTCGTGACTAGGTGGAAATCCTGGAGGAACGGAGGTTATCTCTTGTTTATATATGACTATCATGCGTTGGATACATGTGACGTATGTTAAAGTCAAAGGACAGTGGATATTTCTCTATCGTGCAGTTGATTCTAAAGGGAATGACATTGATTTTTATTTAAGTAAATCGAGAAATTGCAAGGCTGCAAAGTGTTTCTCTAAGAAAACTTTGCGGTCTTTTCATATTTCAATCCTTTTCGAAATAACTGTCAATAAGAATCCAGCTTATTCTTTAGTAATGAGAGTACTAAAGATAGAGAATGAGGTGTTAGCGGTCATCCGAATGAGACAAATGAAATATCTTGATAACATCATCGAACAAAACCGCCATTTTACCAAGGGGTATATTCGGACGATGTTAGGATTGAAATATTTTTAAATAGCAAATGACATGATTACTAGACTTATTGATTTTAGAGTAACTAATCATCTATCTAGTAATTAGGAGAGGGGAGAAGGGGTATTGAAAAAAAGATGGAGTGTTTTATTAGTTTTTACAATTTTTCTTATAGTTTTGATAGGTATAGTAGCCTGTTTTTTTAAAAAAGATAATAAACCTAAAGTTATAGTTGTTGCACAAAGATTAGATCTAGAGTATTGGAAACTTTTTGAGTTAGGAGCTAAAGCAGCATTTCGTGATTTTGATATAGATGGGAAAGTTCTTGCCCCTAGTTCTATATATCCCGCTAGTAATCAGTCTAACATGTTAAAAAAGGTTCTAACTCAACAACCTGATGCACTAGTTGTAACCCCCATAGACCCATCAGTTACCATTCCTGAATTGGTAGAATACAACAAAAATGATATTCCGGTCATTGTTGCGTACAAGGACATTGAATGGGAATCCAAAACTGCCTATATTGGAACGGATAATTATGAATTGGGTAAAACAGCAGGAGAGTTATTAGGTTCAATGCTGCAGCCAGGAAATCAAGTAGCTATTATTTTTGGAGGATCAGATGATCAAATTATGATTGATCGAAAAAATGGTGCAAAGAAAGTGTTAGAGGATACCGGATTAGAGATTGTCGCAGAACAGTCAGTTTATGACCGATTTGGGAATCTAACACCAGTCATAGGAACTATCTTAGAAGCTTACCCAAATATTAAAGGTGTAGTTGCTACTAGTGATCGATTAGCTCTACAGGTATTAAAACAAATGGAGGAGAAAGGGTTAAAGATCCCTGTTATCGGAGCAGATGGTGTTAAGGAAATGGTAGAAGACATTAAAGTAGGAAAGATAGATACTGCTATAGCTCAGAACCCTTATGATATGGCATATCTAAGTGTGGAACAAGCAACGAAAGCAATTAGGGGAGACGATGTCCAAAAAAAGGTTGATATTGGAGTAGATCTCATAACTAAGGATAATGTAGAGGAGAGATTAAATTTCTTAAACAAAATATCACGAGAATAGGGATTTCACTCTAATGAAAGTACTACTTTCGAAAAATATTCAGCATCAGTTTCTTGGTTCTAGTGCCAGAAGTTTATCAAACTTGGATAAGATGAACTGATACTACTAAGTCGAAAGGAGTGTGTATTAGTATGAAAAAATCAGCAGACTTTAAATGAAAGCGGCATGAATTAGAAATTACTTTGGTGGTACTGATTAAATGGATGGTATATATCACTTGAACAGATTCTGAATGAGTGATATTGTATTAAATTTGGAAGGTAGCAATGTCCTCATTCGTTTACATTTAATGATAATTATGGAAGGGAATTCATCATACCTACCTTTTTTCAGTACCATTTATTATATCGTTGTTTCTGGTTTTATGGATATATAGTACATTGTACGCGTTTTATTTTTGATATTATAGCTTAACCCAGATCATGTATATTATACGCCTTCCTTTTGCTGCGCTTAAGAATCCTCGCTTAATTCTATGCTCCATGCTGTTACCTAATCTCGATAATAGTTGAAAGCGATAAGACAGTTTAATGATGAAAACATCATACGAATAAAGAGTGAAATCATTGCAAAGAATAACAAACATCAGACGAAATAACCGTTTAAAACACAAAAAGGAAGTGGTTATCTCTTTTTTGATAATAAAAACAGGAAAGAAAACGCTTAATATCGTTGTTGACGAATTATGAACTTATATTATACAATTATATCACAAAGTTACATCAGACAAATTTTATAAAAACAAGAGAACGAAGCTCTATATATGTCAGATGTATTTTGTGGGGGGTTAATTAGTTCAAGATGTTTTTGTTAACGGTTACAAGGAGCGGGATGGATGTCATACAAATTTGAAAAGAGAGAGGGAATTAAAACAATCCTAGATAGGAGGGCAGTATTTTCAAAAATTCATGCATGCCCTGTTCTTCATTCTATATTAGCACGTAAAAGTGTTTATGATATTTGTACAAAAGGCTTAGTTTCTGTAGAAATTGACAACATTTCAATGGTGGAAAGGAATTGACAGCAATGATTTTGAGAAATGTACTGGCTCTAAGAGAAAGTATAGATAAGTATCGTCAGAGTATGGACGAAGTAGCCGAGAAGAAGGGTATTTCTGATCCACATGTGGTGCAGATAAGGAACCAGTTAGATAGGAAAATCATTATGTTACAAAAAATTATGTATGATATTCAATCTTTATCAAAAGCTGAGTCTCATTATCATGATGAAACGGTCTTAAATTTGTAGCTCCCCATCATAATAGTTTCATTAGTGTTATCAACATCAAGATTTAATGAACTTAATGAAAGCGATTTCTTTATTCTGCTGCGTGTTTATTAAATCTGTTATATTCAAACAAAAGTTAGGGGGATAAAACATGATGGTTGAGAAATTAAAAGTAAAGCAAGGTACGATTATTTGTCAGGTGTGTGAAAAGGTAATTGATGTGGTTGATAGCTCAGAAGGAGTTAAAACATGGTATGGAGTGTGTACGGATTGTTGCAAGGAAAAGAAAGAAGATTAAGGGACTTGGCTTTTTATTAGCTACAGCCATCACACAAATAATTTCGGTCGCAATGAGAACAAGGAACTTAGTGAAGACTCATAGTTGTGCAGCAACATAAGTGCAAAAGAATTAGGAGGAGGGGACAAAACATGATGGTTGAGAAATTAAAAGTAAAGCAAGGTACGATTATTTGTCAGGTGTGTGAAAAAGTAATTGATACGGTCGATAGCTCAGAAGGAGTCAAAACATGGTATGGAGTGTGTGCGGATTGTTGCAAGGAAAAGAAAGAAGATTAAGGGACTTGGCTTTTTATTAGCTATAGCCATCACACAAATAATTTCGGTCGCAATGAGAACAAGGAACTTAGTGAAGACTCATAGTTGTGCAGCAACATAAGTGCAAAAGAATTAGGAGGAGGGGACAAAACATGATGGTTGAGAAATTAAAAGTAAAGCAAGGTACGATTATTTGTCAGGTGTGTGAAAAGGTAATTGATGCGGTTGATAGCTCAGAAGGAGTTAAAACATGGTATGGAGTGTGTGCGGATTGTTGCAAGGAAAAGAAAGAAAATTAAGAGACTTGGCTTTTTATTAGCTATAGCCATCACACAAATAATTTCGGTCGCAATGGGAACAAGGAACTTAGTGAAGACTCATAGTTGTGCAGCAACATAAGTGCAAAAGAATTAGGAGGAGGGGACAAAACATGATGGTTGAGAAATTAAAAGTAAAGCAAGGTACGATTATTTGTCAGGTGTGTGAAAAAGTAATTGATGCGGTTGATAGCTCAGAAGGAGTTAAAACATGGTATGGAGTGTGTACGAATTGTTGCAAGGAAAAGAAAGAAATTTAATGGATTGGACTTTTTATTAGCTGCCAGAATCCGGTGAAAGATTTCGGGTTCCTGTTCATGAAGTGGATAATGTAATTGCAAAAGAATACTAGTATAGATAGCTGATATTTTTGTAAGATCACTTGTTTTTCATGATCATGGGAAGTAAAATTAAAATATTTTATTCATCCCCCTTATTGTGCACGTTTCTCATGATCATATGAGGAGAAGTGATTTTTTCCTCTTCTCCTTCGTACTGGTTCAAAATGAGAAGCTTGCAACTATGTGCTAACAGGAAACACCCCTGATCCAGAGAAGTAATAGAAAAATGATATACAATCCTGGCTCGGTACATTACGTAAATTTCATCACCCGATAACAGTAGTCATCCTTCAAAGTAGCTGACTAACACACCTTACAATAATCCTCATAAGAAATTAAAAGGAAATAAATTACTAATTGTGGGTGAGGACTACTACTTACACCCCCTCCCCTTTTTTCTTTTAGTCGCCCCAGTAGAAAAGATTGAATATTCCGATCCTTGTCAAATGATCCCTGTGGGTTCATTTGACAAGGGAAAAAGTATTTATGCAACGCTAATAAAATCCCCTAAATCATTTCATTAATACGGGAGAATTTTGGAATAGTATAATTACGTTTAAATTTGCAACAGAAGGTGATGGAATGAAGGTCATGGCAATCGCCCCTTATGATGGATTGAAAGAGTTGATAATCAAATTGGGGCAAAATGAAGATTTTGACTTACAAGTTGAGGTTGGAGATTTACAAAAAGGGGTTACTCTTGCTAAAGAGGCGGTCAATGATGGAACGGATATTATAATTAGTCGGGGTGGTACAGCAGAACTTATCCAAAAGGAAGTTCCTGTTCCTGTTATTGAAATTGAAGTTTCTGGTTACGATATGTTACGTATCTTGACACTAGTTAAAGATTATCCAGGAAAAACAGCAATTGTAGGCTTTTCTCCAATATTAGAAGGAGCAGATGCAATTTGCGAAATATTGGATATGGATATTTCCACGTATAGAATTTCCAATGAAGAGGAAGTCGAACCAAACCTAGTGAAACTGCAACAAAAAGGCTATCAGATGATTATTGGTGATGTAATTACTGTGAAAAAAGCAGAAAATCTAGGGTTAAATGGCATTTTTCTTACTTCTGGAAAAGAAAGTGTTTTAAAGGCATTTCAAAATGCAAAAAAGGTGCACGATTTTTTCTCTGCTTTAAAAAATAAATACTTGATTTCCCATAATATTGTCCAAGAAGAAAAAGATGGGGTTATTGTTTATAATCAAAACTTTCAATCCGTCTTTTCAAACCCTTACTTCAAGGAAGAAGTAAACAAAGTATTTGAAGATAAAATTAATATAAAAGATGCTGTAAAGGAGGTTCTAAACAGAGGAATATTCCAGACAATTTTTAATGAAGAAAATGTATTTTGGAAGGTAACAGGCTCTCTGATTCCAAGTTTTAATCTACCATTAGCTGTGTTTCGTATTCAAAGATACCAATCAAATGAAAAGCAAAATACGCAAGGGATTTCAATTGTCTCTTCTTTAACCGAAAATAGTTCAGCAAATATTATTACTGGTATGGTAACAAATAATGAGGAAATGAATCATACATTAAAAATGGCAGAAGTTTACTGTGATAAGGAAGAACCAATATGGATTAGCGGTGAGGCTGGAACTGGAAAAGAAGGATTAGCCTACTACATTCACTTTAATAGTATAAGACGTTCGTATCCACTTCTTGTAATAGATTGTGGATTAATAGAAGGGGTTCAATGGGACACTGTGTTAGATACAGAATTAGAGAATAATTTAATTTCCCATAATGAAAACGGCACTGTTTTTTTGAAAAATATTAATTATTTAAAACTTTCTATCCAAAAGAAGTTAATGGATTATTTATGTAAACGTCCACTTAGATGTCGTTTGCTTGTTTCTTCATGTGAGAATATGCAAACTCTAATTAAAAAAGGGGACTTTTATCAAGATTTATACTATTTATTAGCACGTTTATCTTTACACCTCCCCTCGCTGCGTAATAGAAAAGAAGATATAGAAAGTTTTTCACGTTTATTTATTAGTGAGTTCAACACAAAATTCGGTAAACAAATTGTTGGCGTTCGAGTAGGTGCAAGGGAAGAACTTGAAAAATTCGAGTTTCCTGGAAATATTGAGCAGTTAAAACAGGTTATTGAAGAAAGTGTTTTGTTAGCGAACGGTCCATATATTGAGAAGCACGATGTTAAGGAAGTACTAAAACTAAAACAGCCTCTTATCGAATATGAAAAAGCAGAAATTGACCTAAGTGGGACTTTAGAAGAAATTGAAAAAAGAATTATAAAAAAAGTGTGGCTAGAAGAGGAAATGAATCATACTAAGACAGCTGACCGACTAGGTATAAACCGCACAACTTTATGGCGCAAACTAAAATAAGCGCCTTTTTTATTTGTTTTTTTTGAGGACTTAATGATGGGATCCAATGCGTTTCTTTAATCAGGGCAGAGAGTGAAAGAATACGCAAGGTACTATCATACAAGTTGGTGAAATTTCTCCATGGTAAGAAGAAGCCAGATATTGTAGCCAGTGTTTATAAAATTGAAATATATCTCGTACATAATCTTTTACAGTCGTTTCCGATAACTTTTCGTTTTATCTACAGGTTTGTTCTCGATACTTAAATAACGAGGTAACTAAAAGGGAGAGAGCGCTTCTCTTTTAGTTACCTTTTCGAATTATAGGGATGATGTCTATAAAATTTCATTCACCATTTTTAGATACATCCAAATAACAAGATGACAATTGGCGTTTATTCCAAGTTCTTTTCATTTTTTTATAAAAACATATATCGGACTCCCTTTTATAAATTTCATTCTCTAATTGAATGAGTTCGTTAAATGGATAAGGGAAAATTACTGGTCGCCTTCGATTACTTGTTGTAACCCCTATAGAATATCAACCGCTACTCTTCTCCAAAAACTTTAATTTAACCTTAGCCACTATAAAAAGGAACAATGGAATACAAAGACCAAACACCAGGGAATAAGGTGTCCAAATATTTGCAATAAAGTTAATCAAATAACTCATATCGGGTGCTATCACAATAGATAGAACCATCAGGATCATAGCGAATGGAAGAGTCAGAGAGCGATAATCATGCATTTCCAATGTTTGGGCGAGTATTAATGCGGATACATAATAACAAATTTGCAGCTTGAAAAAGGCAGTAATAATCCATAAGCCGGCCATAATGGCTTCTATTCGTTGGAAAAACCTGCCGACATCTATTTTTTGTGCCAATATATAGCTGGGAAAATGTTCATTTTCTGCTGCTTCAGCTCCCAACACTAGTATTGTCAGCAGGGTAATTGAGAAAAGGATGATTCCCCCTATTATACTCCCTGCTAAAAAAGCTCTACCTGCTTCCTTAACCCGATTTACATAGGGGAATATCATTGAAAATACAACAAGCTCCAGATAAGGAAAACCCAGTTGCATAAAAGCAGCATGAAGGATAGGGTTTGCCCCTTTTGCAAATATAGGTTGAATGTTTTCAAACTCCATTTGCGGAGAAACAAAGATAACTATCGTAAAAAAAAGAATACAAACCCAGGGGAAGAAGATTTCAGAAGTACGGGCCATATTTTCTAAGCCGTATTGCACCCCCATAATGACGATGCCTAACAAAAGGATATGTATCGACTCAATCGGTGTTTCCGGCATCATGGTCGATGTAAAGAAATTACTAATCTGCCGGAGTGTAATAGCACAAAGGAAAAATGTATAAGTGAAGAATAAAAGCGATAGTGTTTTTCCTACCCACTTCCCTAAAATTTCTTGGCTGTATTCAACCAAGGTCATGTCTGGAAAAAGATTTCCTAACGTTTTGTATAACCATGCCAGCAAAAGTCCTAATCCAGCAAGGATGATAGCCGTTATCCAAGCATCTTGCTTTGCTTCCGCAGCAATAAATTTTGCCAATAAGAGAATGGAACTGCCAATCATAAATAGGATGATGAAAATCATAAACTGGCGAGGGGCAATTTTACCGCTCTCTTGCATCTGTATCACCTGTTTCACTTGAATATGTTCGAAATAACCTTGCTATAAGGCTGGAAGATAGCTGTAATTCCCTCGAGTGGGTTTGGAATGCTTACCTCCACTTGCTCCAAAATATTTAGTACAATACCTAGAAGTAGCAGGGAAGAAAACACCCATAGATCTTTTTTTATGATTTTTTTCAAAAGGGAAGGGACTTCGATGAACGTGATGATACCTCCTATCGCTATGATTCCCGCAATAAACCACATCGAAATTAATCCTCCATCCTTTCCCGAACTGATTTTTTAGTTAAAAAAACGCGTCGAATATCGCCCTTCACGTCTACGTTGACCTGTAAATCCGGGAATTCCTGATCCCAATCCTTTTGCAACTTTTCGAAATATTTAGGATTGGTACGGTTGATTACATCTCTGAATCCAAAGATATCAGAGTTGTATTTTTTCTGCGCTGCTTTTAGTGCCGCTACAATGGTCCTTTTTATAGATCTTTCCGTTAATTTCTCTAATTGAGCAATCGTTTCTGGTTTCGATAAATCGATAGCACATTGTACATCATCTACATTGCCTTCGAAACTAATTTTGATATCTATTTGAGGTATACCATTTATTTTTTTGAATTGAGTCTCTTCTTGAGTACGAAGCACTTCCACAGTTATCTTCTTCTTCCCTCGGGGGCAAGGAAAGACAACAGGCGTACTTTTTATCTCACCTTGGATATAATTGTATCCTTTGCTTTCTTCTTCATTTAACCAACCGACCAGCCGATCTTTTTTAAACACGGCAAGACCGTTATACTGTAACTGAGCACTAGGATCAATTTGTTGCCCATTCTTTGTAGTTTCACCTAGATTGCGGTTTCCTTGCACCTTAATGCCTGTGAGTACGGCTTCTTTTCCGTTGCTAATGATATCTGACATAAACTGATCCATTTTGATGGAAGCTGTTGTTCCCCAAGCTTTAGATGATGTCTCTAGAGAACGCTTCATTTTATCGGCAGGAATTCGATCTATGAGGGTATAAACCTTAAGGATATTCTCAGCCTTTGTCCCCCTAGCTATAACCACAAAGAAATCTCTTCGATATTGATGATCTCTGAGTATGTGGTCTAATATATCGCTTATCCCTTCTTTTGCCAATTCTTCACCGATGATAAGCATCTGAAGTTGTGCTGTATACACTTTTCTTGTACTCGAAGTGATCATTGCTCGACCAGCCTCCTGTATACTGTTCCCTGTTCTTTGAAACAAAGTGACAGGAGCATCGCTCGAAGCAGCACCTCCTTGGGAAGTAATCGCTCCTGGATTGACGACTTGTTGAGAAAACAAAATTTTATTTTCCTTTTTATCCACCCCCATGGCTACAGTGACCGCAAGTTCGTTTAATTCTACCCGATTCCAACATCCGGTAAGTGTAAACAAAATGGTTATTGAAATTAACCATACAACCAGCTTTTGTTTCGTAACTACTCCTCCTTCCTCTGTATTGATTTCTAAGACTTTCTATGTGGTTGCGGGGGAGAAGGATTATCTTCACGGCTGACATTCTTTTGACTCACAAATCGAGGCCTGGAGAACATTCCCCACCAAGGTGCACGAAGAATCGCATCTTTTTGATCAGCCATCACCATAGGGCCAAATGGTGCCATATAGGGAACTCCAAAAGAACGTAATTGACATAAGTGCTGCATGACAGCGATAATCCCTACAATAACACCCAAAAATCCGAAGGAAGCAGCCAACCCCATCATCCCAAAGCGCAGAATTCTGACGGAAATGGCCAAATTATAGGCAGGAATGATGAAACTGGAAATAGCCGTGATGGATACCACAATCACCATAGAAGCTGAGATGATTCCTGCTTCTACGGCTGCTTGTCCAATCACTAGGGCCCCTACAATGGATACCGCCTGTCCTACCGCTCTTGGCATGCGAATCCCAGCTTCTCGCAACAGTTCAAAGATTAACTCTGTTAGTAGTGCTTCAATAAATGCTGGAAAAGGTACCCCTTCCCGTTGAGCCATTAGGCTAAATAACAGTCCAGGAGGTAGCACTTCTTGATGAAAAGTCGTAACCGCAATATATAAGGACGGCGCCAGTAAGGCAATGAAGAAAGCCAAATAACGCAGCAAACGCAGAAGCGTAGCAATATCTGATCGCTGATAATAATCCTCCGCCGCCGAAAAGAATTGCGAGAAGATGACCGGTACCAAAAGGACAAAGGGGGTTCCATCCACAAAGATTGCAATCCGGCCCTCTAAAAGCCCGGCAGCAATGACATCAGGCCTTTCTGTATGAAACACTGTGGGAAAAACAGTGTATGTTTCATCTTGAATTAATTCTTCGATATAGCCGCCTTCCAAAATGCCATCTATTTCAATCCCAGTAAGCCGTTTCCGTACTTCTTCAACGACTTTTTCATTCGCAATCCCTTGGATATACATGATGTTGACAGTAGTTTTCGTTACTCTTCCTATGGTTTGGTTCTCCAACCAAAGGTTAGGATCTTTAATTTTTCGCCGGACCAATGCGGTATTCGTCCGGATGTTCTCAGAAAATCCCTCTTTCGGGCCACGGATCACTGTTTGGGAAGAAGGCTCCTGAACACCGCGGTCTTCCCATCCTTTCAAACCAACTATCAGACCTTGAGAATATCCATTCAATAGGATGGCAGCATCCCCCGATAAGATGGAGGGAAGCAAGGTTTCAAAATCTGAAGTCTCCTTGATGCTCCCCACTGGGAGAAGCTCTTTCAGTAGTTGAAAGGTAAACAGCTTGGATGGATGGTCTAAGCTTACATCATGTTCTTGTATGTCCAACATTAAAGATTCCATGATAAACTGATTGACAGATTGAGCATCAGATAAACCCTCTGTAAAGACTAGCGCTATCTTGATCTCTCTTTTCTTTCCGATGCTGAACTCCCTTATGACAACATCTGGGCTATTTCCAACTAGTTTTCTAATCGTTCGAATGTTTTCTTGAAGATTAGTTTGTAAAGGTGTGTTTTCCTTTATATGTTGATTATTAGGGCTTGAATTAGATTTAGATCTTCTCTGGATCACTTTGAACATACCCAAAAGCATATCATCCCCTGTTTACCCCTCGATCGTTATCCTTTCTCTCGATGCCTGGAGAGTGCTTATTTTAAAAAATTGACTTTATTTCTTTCCAACTATCCATTTATGTGTGAACAGCACGAAACCCAGTGGATCTGACCAGCAGCAATGGAAAATGATACATCTTCTATGGCTGAATCCACTCTTGGGGGCTACTTACCTTAGGTAGCCGTTGATATTCTTGACGAATTAATTTTTCAATGATTTCTTTGATGGAACTTCCAGTAGCCTGTTTAAGTTGGTTTACCATTCTCTTAACTTCTGGATCTGCTTCAATGACTATTCGAGCATGTACTTTCAAATTCTTTACCTCCTAGGTTTTGTATGTTTGTTTTATATGTTTTGTATGTTTTTGTTAATTTAACCAATCAGTTTATCGATATTCAATTTGTTTCTAAAACTCGTGATATTATTGTATGTATGCAACAATGTCAGATGGTTAATATGGCGTATGTACAATGCTACTATGACCTGTTCTCAATCTGCTTCATTTCAACTTTCAACTCCAACCCCCCCAGCTTAAGAATCATGAGTCTATAAGGCTTAGAATAATGTCATAACTGCGTTGATTGTTTGCTGCAACACACATCCCTATTCCAGTACCACACACCCAGATTCCTCTCTCAATCTTCTCAGTACAAAATAATAGGTCATTTCCACATCCGTAAATCCTTCAAATTGATGTTTTCTATCTTCTTCATTCCCATACACAATAGATTGTAATACAGGTAAGTATGTATGATTGCTCATTTCTTCTTTTACCTTGTCATCTTGGATCATGTGTAAAATATCGAATGTTTATAATGATTGTTTTATGAGTAAAGATTCACTTGTAGCTCTTTTTATGAGTTATAATCTCATCAACTCCATCCCATACATTATGGATAAAATGGTACTCTTGGTATTCCGTTTCTATAACTTATACGATTATTGATTTAATAGAAGTACTGATACATCATGAATTGTACAAATAACACCCCCATTATTTGTTGCGATCCCAAGAGGGAGCTTTACCGTGATACGCACCAGATTAAGCGAGATCAAGGATATCGAGTTTATTTAGTGGATTTCGTAGATTTTGAAAATTGTCATCGGTACAATCCTATTGATTCTGTAGTTGAAGATTCTGACACACGAGCTGTGGCAAATGTTATTGCAAAAAAAAAACGCGACAGATGGCAAACGTGATTTTTGGACGGAATCCACATTGAATTTTCTTAGCGCTATCATCCTATATGTCAAAGAAGAATACAAAAATAAAGCGAATATGACACATGTGATTGATTTTGCAGTTCGAGCCGGAAGAGAAGGGGACTATTTGGACGAAATCATTGATGGATTAAATGAGGAACATCCAGCGTACAATTTGTTTAAATTGACAAGTATATTGGCTGGGAATACGAAATCAGGAATCATGGCAACAATGGCACAACAAATTGGTATTTTTGCATTACGAAAGGTTGCAAGATTAACTGAGACAAGTGATTTTCTATTTGAAGATTTACAAAAGGAAAAGGGTATTGTATATGTGAAAATCCCGCTGGATGAAACCCTTTTCCCGGTTTTACTATAAAAGCGGAGATAAAAGGGGCAAAATACGTCA
>NZ_JASATP010000059.1:0-32054 GCF_038440375.1 Bacillus sp. OTU530 | reverse complement strand
GACTAACAAGGATACAAAGTACTTGCCAGAAGGAGTTCGTCTGACAGTAGCATTCAAGATACGCCCTTGCACCTCACGACTGTTTGCAAAACGAACCCAACCTAACTTCGGCAATTTCATACGATTGCCTGCAATACTTACTTCAGGAAGCTGATTCTTCTTTTCAATATTTGTCGTGTAGGATTGCACCTTATTTTTCTTGCTTTTAAAACGTGGGGCTGCATTTTGCTTCTTAAAGAAACGGTCAAATGAGTCTGCAAGATGTTTCAAGGATGATTGCAGAGAATGTGAATCAACCTCTTGTAACCAAGTGAATTCTTTTTTCAGTTGTGTAAGTTGGGAAGAGCAAGCACTATATGATAAGCCTTTTCCTGTTGCTTGATATGTCTCGTTCCACAAAGAAAGGAAGCGATTGAAGACAAAACGACTGCAACCAATTGTTTTCGCAATTAGCACTTCTTGTTCTATATTTGGATATAAACGAAACTTATACGCTTTGTTGATGAACATTCTCTTCACCTCGTCTTTTTCCAAGATAATAAACGATCGTATGTTCTGATTACATTTTAACAAATTCCAGTACACGATGAAAGAATTTTTTGCTTCGCAAAGCTGAAATTCACCCCCTACTTATTTCGAGGCCACTGAAAAAGTATGTGCTTTCGGCAAATAAAGAAATCCCCATCAATATATACAAAATAAAAACTAGTTGACCATCTACATATAGTGGATAGTCAGCTTATTTTTCTCTTTAAGTGGACTTTTTCAGTACCCTCCTTATTTCTGGGCTCATCCCCTTCAAGAAATTGAAGTAGGGGTACTCTTTCAGCAAAATCTGATAGATTGGTGAAAAAATATGAAAAGGTTATTAAGTCAAATTAGAGATCTCGCCAGAGGCCCATCAAGCAAAAAAGAAAAACACCCTCAAAACGGTAAACTGCTTTGTTTGCTCGTTTTGGGGGCAATTTATTTCCTTTTAATATTATTTTAAAATATTTAATCTGCAATTTTTAGAATACCTTCCATAAGATATTCTAAAGTACCAATCACTAACTAAATTATAATGGTCAATTTCTATAATCCTTCCCTTACCTCTTTGACTTTGCTCTTCCGTAGCAACTCAGACTGATTATTGATAAGAATTTTCTAATTCAACATAATTTGAGGACGTCCCCTTAAATGGAAGAATGTGTCCAAAAGTTTTTTCCTTATCCTCTTGATGGTTCACATTTATATTCGCTGATTTATTTTGTTCAGTAAATATTCGTAACAACCAGACCGCTCCTCTAATTGTGAATAACGTGAAATTAATTGATGCAAAAGTATGCCATACCGACCAAGATTTCCAACTAAACAGATTTGTCGTTTTTTCCATTATCATTTGAGCGATTGACATTGGAACGCTAAACCACAAACTTCTTAGAAGCGTTGTTTTTAAATTCGCATTGTACGTCCATCGGACCCATACAATGCTGAGAAGAGGAAACATTAATAAGTCGTACAAAATATTTGTGTCAAATACCTTTGGAAATGGTCTCACTGGATATTTTAGTTTTTTAGTCTTTATACAATAAGAATCAATACAGGTTGATAATACACCTTTTGAGAAGAATATTATCAAATCCATTAGTAAGTTTTTACGCTTAAAAATGAATGGCGTTGATGCAATACAAGCAACAGTCAATATTCTTAATAAGGATCGTTCCATATAAATCAAACCCCTTACAAATAAGATTTTGTTACTACTAGCGTTCGGAAAAAAATGATTTATATGAAACGTAAAATTATCCAAATAGATAAGGGTAAAATTTTTAAACAAACAAATTAAGCAATAAAACACCGCCAAAGGCAACAAATGAAAGTATTGTTTCCAACACTGTCCATGTTTTAAAGGTTTCTTTCACGGATAATCCCAGGTATTCTTTTACCATCCAGAATCCAGCATCGTTTACATGTGAGAACATCAATGATCCCGCACCTGTCGCGATAACAAGCAATTCCAGATTCACACCCGACATTTGTTGGACAACTGGTGAAACGATACCAGCTGCTGTTGTTAAGGCAACCGTCGCGGAACCTGTTGCAATGCGAATTAATCCAGCTATCAAAAACGCCAAAACAAGCGGAGATAGGGATAAATGTTCGGACATTTGAGCAATGGTTGTCCCTACACCACTATCGATAAGAATTTGCTTAAATCCGCCGCCGGCTCCTATGATTGCAAGGATTGAACCAACTGGCAACAGGCTTTCTTCTGTAAATTTTTTAATAGCTTGTTTATCCATGCCATTACGAAGTCCAAGAAAGTAGAATGCCGTAAAACTAGCAATCAAAAGGGCAACGACAGGACTGCCAATTAACGTTAAGACTTTCATCAGGCTATCAGGCAGTGACATATATAGTGCACTAGCTGATAATAGCATTAATAATACAGGCAATAAAATAACAAAGAATGAAATGCCTGTTCCCGGTAAATTCTTCACCGCGGTATTAATACGAATCAACTCTGGCTCTCCTTCAGGAAGCACACGTTTATGAATCCACTTTGCAAACATTGGACCTGCGATGATGGCTGCAGGCAACGCAATGATAAGTGAGTAGAGAAGCACTTTTCCAAGATTAGCCTTGTAGATCCCTATTGCGGCCATTGCCCCTGGATGCGGCGGTACAAGACCATGTACTACCGATAGGCCAGTAATCGCAGGTAAAGCGATTAATAAAATATTTTGTTTGGTTGTTTTATGAATTGAGATTACTAAAGGTAATAAGATTAAAATGCCAACTTCAAAAAACACCGGGATTCCGATAATAAAACCAGACAATAGCATAGCCCATGGTAATTTCTTGACACCAAAGAATCGAACGAAGAAATTTGCCACTTGCATTCCAGCGCCAGATTCTGCCATCATCTTTCCTAAAATCGTACCTAACGCCAATATTCCAACTAAGTGACCTAGAACATTTCCAACCCCAGTTTCATAGGCACTAACGATTTTATCCAGTGATAATCCGGCCATAATTGCTAAGAACAAACTCGCAACGGTTAAACTAATAAATGCATGCCATTTCCACCACGATACGCCCAAAACGACAATCACAATTGCGACCAATGTAACCAGCAATACATACATATCCATACTTAATTCCGCCTTTCCAAATCATATAGATTAGCTACTTCTTTATGTTGCGTAAATACAGCGTGTTTTTGTAAGTTAGAAGAAACAGTTATACAGGAACTCTACTTTATATGGATTTATAATTTGAAAATGAAGTTTTTGGACAATCTTAACACCCTTATTTTTATTTAATAAGGGTGTTTTTAGTCTATTTATTTTATTTAGCAACGCGTTTGAGTAATTCAGCTTCACAGCCTGGTTTACCAAGTAGTGCAAACATATTCTTTTTATATGCTCCAACTCCTGGTTGATCAATAAGTCTTTTTAATCTTATCTAAATTTGCAGTATCAATGAAAAATTTGATATTACTTCTCCTCCATTTTCAAACTAAAATGAGTTTATTTTATTTCTTTTCGATAGCATGTCCATCAAACTCATTTCTTAATGCAGCTACAACTTTTCCTGTAAAGGTGTCTTGCTCCAGAGAACGATAACGCATTAATAAAGACATAGCAATAACTGGAGTAGCAGTTTGAAGATCTAGAGCGGTTTCGACAGTCCATTTTCCTTGACCCGAAGTGCTACTTAAGATTATTTATGATTTAAAACGCTTTTCGTGAACTGAACAACATTTTCAGTCGTGAATCCAAACTGTTTTATAACCGCAGCACCATCTCCTGAAGCACCAAATGTCTCAATAGATAATACTTTTCCTTCAAATCCAACAAAGCGTTCCCATCCCAATGAGATACCCATTTCAATCGCAACACGTTTTGAAATAGAAGAAGGTAGAACGGCTTCTTTATAGGCTGCTGATTGCTGGCCAAACAATTCCCAGCTTGGCATCGCAACTATCCGAACAGATATATTTTCTTTTTCTAGTTCTGTTTTTGCACTTGCAGCTAATGAGACTTCAGAACCTGTAGCAATTAATATTACGTCTGGTGTTGAATTTGTTTCAGTTAGTACATAAGCTCCTTTAGAAATATTATCCACATTTGCTTTTGTTTCGTTAAATACCGGTAAATTTTGACGGCTTAATATTAATGCTACTGGACCTTCTGTTTGCTGAAGAGCATATGCCCAGGCACTTGCCGTTTCATTTGCGTCAGTTGGTCTTATAACGGTCAGCCCAGGTATCGAGCGAAGAGCAGCTAAATGTTCAACTGGCTCATGTGTAGGACCATCTTCACCTACGGCAATTGAATCATGTGTAAATACATAGATAACCGGAAGTTTTGATAATGCTGCCAAACGGATTGATGGACGTAGATAGTCATTGAATACAAAGAATGTACTTACAAAAGGCTTTAATCCTCCATGATAAGCTATCCCGTTTGCTGCAGCCCCCATCGCATGCTCACGTACACCGAAGTAGACATTGCGTGCACTGTAAGATTCGACTGCGTAAATTTGTTCCCCTTTAATTTCGGTCATTGTAGAATGTGACAGGTCTGCACTGCCGCCAAAAATCGCTGGAATTTTATTTACAAAATAATTGATTGCTTCCCCGCTGGCAACACGCGTTGATACAGATTTTCCAGCATCAAAGGTTAGTATCTCTTTCGCATCTATGCGAACTTTTCCATCAATAGCATTGGTTAATTGTTCTGCTAATTCTGGGAAGGATTGCTTATAGGATTGGAATAATTTCATCCAGTTTTGTTCAGCATCCATTCCCTTATGCTTTAATTGTCCAAAGTGCGCTTTTACTTCTTCTGGAACATAAAAATCCTCTTCATACAGCCAGTTATAGGCTTCTTTGGTTACTTTTCCTTCTTCTGCTCCAAGTGGTGCGCCATGTGCTTTATTCGTTCCTGCTACCTTAGGGCTTCCGTAACCGATAATCGTTCTAATTTCAATGATACTTGGTTGGTCGGCATTTTGTTTTGCTAGCTCGATTGCCTTTGAAATGGCTTCAACGTCGTTACCATCCTCCACTCTTACATAGTGCCAGTGGACAGATTCCGCTCTTTTTCTGATATCTTCGGAAAAAGATACGTTTAATTCACCATCAAGGGAGATATCATTTGAATCATACAACACAATTAGCTTACCGAACTTCATATGTCCAGCCATTGACATCGCCTCATAGGAAATCCCTTCCATTAAATCGCCATCACCGACTAAAGCATACGTATAGTGATCAATAACAGGGTGCCCTTCCTTATTAAACTTTGCTGCTAAATGAGCTTCCGCCATTGCCATTCCAACAGCGTTTGCAATCCCTTGCCCTAATGGACCCGTTGTTGCTTCTACGCCAGGAGTATGGCCAAATTCAGGATGCCCTGGTGTTTTGCTGTTTAATTTTCTGAAGTTTTTCAAGTCATCAATCGTGACATTATATCCGGCTAGGTGAAGGAGGCTGTATAACAAACTGGATCCATGTCCCGCAGATAAAACAAATCGATCACGGTTAAACCATGCCGGATTTGCAGGATTGTGATTTAAATGCTTCGCCCATAATGCATAGGCCATTGGTGCAGCCCCCATTGGGAGACCTGGATGACCTGAATTTGCCGCGTTGATGGCATCAATAGATAAAGTTCGAATGGTATTAACTGCTAAGTTATCAATATTTTGTGTCATAGTCATACCCCTCCTAAACATCTTTATTTTTTAAAGTGTCTTATCTTTGCTCTCAATTTTTTCATCCAACCACCATTTAAATCCATTTTCTAACAATAGGGAATTAGCAGCGTCTGGACCATATGAACCTGACTGATATTCATAAAGAGGCAACAGATCTTCCTCAAATGCTTCAAGAATGGGCTGTACCCATTCCCATGACAATTCAACTTCCTTCCAATGTGCAAAGAATGTAGAGTCTCCGATTAAAGCATCATAAATGAGCCTTTCATAAGCTTCAGGCACTCCAACTCCTGTTTGCTCACAAGAGAAATTAATGCGAACAGGTTCGATTTTTCCGTTTTTCAATGGGTTCTTGCTATTTAATTGTAGTGAGACATTTTCATCTGGACTGATTTCAATTATTAATAAATTAGGTTCTACTTTTTGATCATTATCTTTGTAATGCAGTTTTAATGTATTCTTAAATTCGATTACAATACGAGTAGATTTTTCCTTCATTCTTTTTCCTGTCCGTATATAGAAGGGAACCTTAGTCCAAAACGGATTATCAATCCATAAACGCGCAGCGACAAAGGTATCAGTTTTAGAAGAAGAATTCACTCCAGGCTCCTCTTTATACCCTACAACTGACTCGTCATTAATCTCTCCCGAAATGTATTGACCACGAATAATATGGGATTGAACCTCTTCTTTTTTCACTGTGCGTAGAGCTTCCATTACTTTTCGTTTTTCATTTCGAATTTCAGATGCATTAATCTTTTCGGGTAGATGCATTGCAGTCATCATTAGCATTTGTAACATATGGTTTTGGACCATATCCCTAATAGCTCCTGCTTGATCGTAATATCCTGCCCTTTCTTCGACCCCAACGGTTTCACTAGCAGTTATTTGTACATTAGCGATATGCTCTTGATTCCAAATCGACTGAAGAACAGGATTTGCAAATTCAAGAGCTTCAAGGTTTTGGACCATTGGTTTGCCTAGGTAATGGTCAATACGATATATTTCCTCTTCTTCAAACGCTCGACTAAGTTTATCATTGAGTTCCCGGGCAGACTGAAGATCATGGCCAAACGGTTTCTCAATCATCAGGCGCTTCCAACCATCCGTTCTACCAAGGCCACTTTCCTTAATGTTTAAAGCAATGATGTCAAAAAACTCAGGAGAAACCGAAAGATAAAACATTCTGTTTTCCTTTATTTCCAACTCATTTTCTCTTTGTTTCACTACTTGCAGCAATTTTTGATAATCTTCTGAATTGGTTACGTCTAATGCACTATAGCGAAAGGCATCTAGAAATCCTCCCATTTCTGAAGCATTGTGTTCTAAACGGCGTGAAAAGGTTAATAGTGATTCTTTTACTTTTTCTTGAAAATCCAAATGAGATAATTGGCGTCTTCCAAGCCCAATAATGGATATTCGCTCAGGAAGCTTTTGGTCTACATATAAGTTATATAGGGCAGGGAAAATTTTCCGCTTAGCTAAATCCCCTGTTGCTCCAAATAAGACAAAAGTCATTGATTCCACTTTTCAGTCCTCCTTATAATTGAAAGTCATTATCGATACATTTAAGATTTGTAACAGTGCAGAAGTTAACAATATTGCTTACCTGCTCCACTTAAAATAAAGCTGACTACATTGTTCCTCTCCTTACCCATTTCATTTTCGCACATTGATGCTAATGTTCTTATCCCCATTCAAGGTAATAACTTTGTCAGCCATTCCAATAAATAATCCATTATCGACAACACCTGGTATTAGATTCAAGTCCTTCTCTAGATCTTCAGGGGATGTAATCTCTGGAAAGCTGCAGTCAAAAATATAGTTATCGTTATCTGTTCGAAAAGGAATCCCATCTTTTTGTCGTAACTGTGGACTGCCACCGAGCTCTTGCAGATATTTCATTGTCATTTCAAATCCAAAAGGCACCACTTCTACTGGTAGTGGAAATGATCCTAATTTATCCACCATTTTGTGTGGGTCAGCTACTACTATAAAAGTTTTAGCTGCTTTCGCGATTATTTTCTCTCTTAAAAGGGCACCTCCGCCTCCTTTAATGAGATCTAAATCGCGACTTACTTCGTCTGCACCATCGATAGCCACATCAATTTGGTTAATTTCATGAAACGAAACAAGTGGGATGCCTACTTCTATTGCCAATTTTTCCGTTTGTTTCGAAGTAGGGATTCCTTTAATAGAAAGTCCTTGTTGAACTAATTTTCCAAGCTTAGAGATGGTATAAAATACAGTAGACCCAGTTCCAAGTCCAACCACCATTCCTTCTTTCACATAATCTACAGCTTTTTCTCCAACTTCTTTCTTTTCATTCAACTCCCTTTGCTCCTTTCATTAAAAGACCTGAAGATATATCACATTTTATTTGTTACTGTAACCATTGTTTCTTAATTTGTTCCTGTGCGATACACAAAATTTGTTTTTCAGATGTGTCCTTTTTAACAATTACATTTGTTTGATAATTTTTTTCTTCATATTTGATTGCAACCATTCAAATCTCAGTTATTTTCTGGTTTTATTTCCTAATTCATATTGATCGAACGCTTTGCCGATACTATCTTTAGCACTTGTAGGGGGAATGGGATGCTGGCATTTAGGCACCTCTATGTCTCAAATAGAGGAGATATTACTTGAGGAATTTAATGTTCAACAGCATTCTTGCAGGATATAAAGGTCGATTCATATAACAACTACTCAGATTATAAAGTGGGAAGGGGGATTTACACGTGAATGGCGCTGATTGCGATTTTTCACCTATGAAACAAAAAGTAGCGGAACATATACAACAACTTATCCACGAATTACAACAGAATTTAAATATATTAGAGAACGAAGATTATTGTGTATTAGGTAACCTTGAAGAGATTAAGAAAAATTTGTTATATATTGAATCTATGGCTGCATCTTTTTATTTAAATTGTTATTTATCAGCTTTTACTGATACCTACAAAGACCTGTCTATCTGTGTTCAACATTTATCAAAACAGCATCATGGTGCTTTAATTGTCGTCGAACGTCTGAACCCACTTGATGCCATCATTCAAAAAGGAACAATAGTAGGAGCAACTGTAACTTCTACCTTATTGGAGTCTATTTTTTATCCTGGGAATCCGCTTCATGACGGTGCTGTTTTAATTCGAGGAAATAAAATTGTTTCAGCGGGGAATGTTCTTCCCTTAACGACAAAAGATGTGGGAGAAAGGAAACTAGGGACAAGACATCGTGCTGCACTAGGAGTAACAGAGCAAAGTGATGCTCTTGCACTGGTTGTTTCTGAGGAAACACAAAAAATTTCCTTTGCCTTAAACGGGAAACTTTATCCGGTTATTACCACCCAATCTTTACACTAAAACAACATTCTAACCAGAATTTTAGCGGTCATTTTTTGAGCTTATAAGAAGAGGGTGTTCAACAAGGGAATACATGCCGCTGTTTTTTGAACCCTCTCTTATTTTTAAACAATTTAGTAAAGTGGAGTCCTTATTCCCCCAACCGCTGATAAACATATCAATTTCATGTTTATAAAACTCAAAAGGGGATAACTATATTAAGGAATCCTAACTGTCATCCTTTCATATTAAGGGGGTAACGAAATGCCTAAAGTAACTGTTTCAAAACAAGGAACTTTTGAAGTTGAGAATGGAAAAAAGTTAGTATTAGCATTAGAAGATAATGGCGTACATATCCTCCATCGTTGCGGTGGAAAGGCAAGATGCACAACTTGTAGAGTAGAAGTATTATCGGGTGAATTTTGTGATTTAACACGCGTAGAAAAAAATGCATTTTCGGAAAAAGGAATTATTGAAGATCATCTACGCTTATCCTGTCAACTTCGTGTCAATGGAGATATTACGGTTCGCCCCATCATGACGGTAGAAAACTCTGGTATGGATGCTGGTCCCAGGCCAGAAGAATAACCAATTATATTTTTTCTAATCAGCAAGCATAGACTCCATATATATGACATATTGAGCAACCCGGATAGTTTTTAGAGATAACCTGTTTAGAGTACGGTACGGAGAAACAATTACAAATGATAGGTAGTAGTAATAGGCTATAGAGGTTCCTTTACTCGTTATTAGGAAATCTTTTTCCTCTTCAAACAAAGGAATTTATTCTTACTTCCCTTCCATGCAGCTCCCTGGTTTTAAGAAATACACTAGACAATCTTTCCTCGACTAAATATCGATTCAGCGTTTTGCACAAGCCTATAAAAAAATGTCAATAGGATTTCTCAAAAGCTTAGTCTAAACGGTATGTATATTTCTTGTTTTTTAAAGAACAAAAGCACCCTCATCACGACAAGGGTGCTTTTCAGTATATTTAACATTAAACTGCAACTGGAGCTTTAATTGCCGGATGCGGGTTATAATCAATGATTTCAATATCCTCCACATCAAAATCAAAGACAGATTTAACATTCGCATTTAACTTTAATTGCGGAAGGGCTCGCGGCTCGCGCTCTAATTGCGTTTTGATTTGCTCCAAATGATTTGTGTAAATATGCGCATCGCCAATTGTGTGTATAAATTCGCCTACTTCCAGGTTGCATTCGTGTGCAACTAAATGTGTAAGCAGTGCATAGCTGGCAATATTAAATGGAATACCTAAGAAAATATCTCCGCTTCGTTGATACAGCTGACAGGAAAGCTTCCCGTCGGCTACATAAAACTGAAACAGTGTATGACACGGCGGAAGCGCCATCGTCGGTACATCCTCAGGTGACCAAGCGGATACGATTAAGCGGCGGGAATCCGGGTTTGCTTTGATCATTTCGATTACATCTTTAAGCTGGTCAATTGTTTCATCTGTTGACGTTTTCCACGCTCGCCATTGCTTTCCGTACACATCTCCTAAATGTCCGTACTTTTGGGAAAATTCATCATCTGTTAGAATTTTAGCTTTGAATAGCTCCAGCTGCTCTTCGTATTGAAGATGAAATGCCTCATCCTGTTGAGAACGCAACCCAAAATTAGTCATATCCGGTCCGCTGTACTCGCTGCTTTCCACCCATTTTTTGAAGGCCCATTCATTCCAGATATTGTTATTATGCTGTAGCAAGTAACGAATATTTGTATCCCCTTTGATAAACCAAAGCAGCTCACTGACAATTAAACGAAATGGGATACGCTTTGTCGTTAATAGCGGAAAGCCTTGTGATAAATCAAACCGCATTTGGTAACCAAAAATGGAATACGTCCCAGTTCCAGTCCGGTCTTCCTTCTTCGTTCCCTTATCTAAAACGTGTTGGCACATATGTAAATATTCTAAATCTGCGTGTCTCATCTTAATCCCTCTTCCTTATCTTTCGCCCAAATAGACGATACATTACATACCTATTTTCCGCAAGTTTTACACGTAAGTCAACCGTATGCTACAAAACCAAAAAGGCAGCGCATCACACGCTGGCCTCTCAATCCCCTCAATTATCCCACAAACTTTTGCGTGACATAGCGGAACAACACAGATTTCCCTGCCCCGCCTGCAAGCCCTGCCGCGGTTCGCCCGGCTCCTGTCGAGTACAAAAATTTCCGTAAAAACGTCGGGCTCATCAAGCAAAATGCCAGAAATCCGAATCCGACAATAAAGTCCTGCAGCCCTTTCGCATCCCCGATATTATTAAATGCGAGCCAAATGACCATGATTTGAAAGCTTTGTGTAAATACAATGGAAATCGCTTCACGCCACCAAATGCTCCAAATGTTTAAATCTTCATTCATAATTGACCAAGCAGCAAGCGGACTCATAATTAAGATAATGAGAAGCTCCGCTGTTCGAATAATATATTGGATGGCAAGAAGAAGAAACAGCAGCGCCATTGCAAAGCCAGCGATTAACACCGCTGTCGTCGCCCCCGGCACAACGATAAAAGTAGCAAACGTTTCAACTTGTAAGCCCTTATCCAAAAATATTTGTACAATGGCATTATTAATGGGAAGAAGGACATCCTTGAGCAGAAATGGAGCAAGCACAGCAAGCGTTCCGCCTAGGATCATGCGAACAATTACCTCCTGCATACGCCGCTGCTGGTAGCCGCCTATTTTCTCAACGATAAGCTTAAACATGTTATAAACAAAAAAAGCACCGCCTAGCGTGACCGACAGAGCGAATATAATGTCGTACGCTTCTGACACATATTTATACTTTTCTAAATTCGTAGGAGCAAACAAATAGATTTTCAGCCAATCGAAGGCGGCGTTCGCAATCTCATTCATAAGATTATAAATCAGCTCATTCAAATACTCAATCGGACTTTTAAACATGCCGCGTTCCTCCCTTATGGTGCTGTGCCCGATATGATGCTATTTTATTTAGACGGCGTTTCACCAATGATTACTCCTGTATCAACAAGCCATGTATTCTTCTTTACAAGTTCGAGCCTGACATAACTCGTGCTCGTAGCTGCAATCCCATTAATTGTCGTTGTCCGGTTCACAGCTGCAATGACTTCGACCTGCTTTTCTTTGACAACACCGGAATATACGGAGATGCTATGAATCTTCATTTGAATCTGTATATTTGATTTCGCCTCTTTTCCCTCAGGAGGCAAAAATACAGATTTACCTCGTGGTGTTGTATAGCTCGCAATGCGAGCACGATCCGGCTGCGGTCCGTAAAGCTCCCTACAAAAACCTTCCACCGTCTTAAGCAGTGCCGTATCTGTTTCCTGCCCTATGGTTTGCTTTGTTTCTTGCAGGTGACTCCTTGCCTCATCGCGCTCTGCAAGACTATTTAAGTACAGAGCAAGCAGCCAGACGATGCCAATCATGAGAATAAGAGATAGAAAAAACAAAGATTTGAGCAGCCTCACTGTTTTCCCTCCGCAAGTACTCGTCCGTACCCATAAATTTTGCTGCGCCATGCGGGTGCTGTTAAATCGCTATATTGCACGCCACTGCTATTGCTGTTATACATTTTACCGTCCCCGACATAAATACCAACATGGCTAATAAATGCATGATCACTCGTTCCTGTGAAGAAGACAAGATCACCTGGCCTTAATTCCTGTTCACTTATCCTCTTTGTATACTGATACTGCTCCTGGGCTGTGCGCGGCAGACGAATGCCCGCGGCAGCAAAGGCCCATTTCGTCAAACCGCTGCAGTCAAAGCTTGTATTCGGGGTTTCTCCTCCCCACTGATAGGGCCATCCCTCAAATTTCAGCGCTTCGGTCATAACCTGTTGAAACAAAGCGTCTCCACCAGTCAGCTTCGGCTCAGCCAGACGACTCCAATAATTCATGACCTTTTGCGAATACGTATAATCTCCGTAGCAATATGGGCTTCGCCAGCCGCAGCTGGCTGTTTTTGCGTGTTCCCTCGCAAATTGCTTTCGCAACGCTTCTGTTCCTACCTTGCCGTAAGTATTGATATAATACAACCAACCGGGTCCATAGTTGTAGCTTTGAACAATGGTCGGTAAATCGGTGATGCCTAGCGCCGCTGCGACATTCAGCATTCGTTTCCAATGAATAACACCTTGATGAATGCTCGCCGCTGGGTCCGTAATTGCTCCTGGAGGCAGTCCTGCAGATTCACTGCTCTGCATCACATCTGCTGCCGTGCCCCCGCTCTCTTGCGTAATAACAGCAAGCAATACCGGAACATACTTCTCATCTACACCCTCCATTTTCACATACTCCCGGACTACAGAATCCCAGCGCGCCACCTCGGGAGCGATATTGTCTTGCAGACTATATGTTGTTCCACTATCATCATTCAGTCCCCCGAAAAATATTAGAAACAATAAAAAAAAAGCAAGTACACAAAAAATAAGAAACTCCCGCCAATACTTCACTCCGAGCAATGCTATTTTTACCTGCAACTTAAAAAGCTCCTTTGTATCGTTCAGCGTACTGCTTAGGATCAATGAGCTGAAGCTCCTCTGGCGTCACATCAACCCGTATGTATACCCGATGATGACCGGCAACATAAATACCTTCTCCTTGCTTTCTGCGTGCGATAATCGCTTCTTCCTCTTCAGAAAGCCGAAGCACATCATGCTCCTTTAAATCACGCATATCATTGTCCTGCAAACCGAGCAGCAGCATACTGATACTGTTATTTAAAATAGCTTTTCCGACATTATGGCTTCCCTCAACTGCTCCTAAAAAGTCGATGGGTTGTTGGGAAGCGACTAAAGCTTCTCCTCCATACTTTCGAATCCGTTTGTATACATCCAATAAAAAGAGAGCGCTCTTAGGGTTCCGCATAAGAAGATGAGCTTCGTCTACATATAGCTTCTTTGGCGTGAGTGTGTCACGCGTAATTTCTTCCCATAAAAACGAAAGAATATTAAACATCACAACAGGCTGGCTATCGCCGTCCTGCTGTAAGTCCTTAATATCAAAACAAATCACACCGCTGTGTAAATTCACATTTGTAGCACCGTTGAATAACTTTGAATTCGTGCCCTCTGTATACATTCGCAAAACTTCACGAAAATCTCGCAAGCTACCATACTCTTGATCACCGATCAGCTCGTATAAGTCTCCCATTGTCGGAAATTCCTCGGCACTGCGTCCTACAAATACCGTTTGATCCGTAATACCATATTGCTTGTAAACAGCAAATAACGCCCGCTCTAGCATAGCGCTCTCGAGCACAGTCATATCCGGGTAAATTAGCTTGCAAAATGTTTTCAATCGCTGCATCTTTAAAAATAAAACACTTCCCCTTATATCTTCATCTGTTGTGTCATGCAGAATATGAAAGGGATTAATAATATGCTCTGTATTATTGCTGATCCGAATCACCTGACCCCCAATCTGATCGACGAGACGGGCAAACTCACGCTCTGGATCCACAATATAAAAACGCGTTTCCTCACTCTCAAGAACCCACTGGCGCAGCAAATGCTTTTGCATAAAAAAGCTTTTGCCCATTCCTGTTGTACCGAGGATCAGCATATTTCGTGATGGGAAAATTTCCCGATCATTCATATCAACAAGCACAACATTATCGGTATGCAGGTTTTGGCCAATGATCACACCATTTTTCATAAACAATTCACTTTCATCAAATGGAAGCATAGACGAGACAGCTGCTGTGTGCATATTTTGATACGTGTAATGCGGCAGCGTAATCTCTCCAATTGGAAGTACGCTGCGAAACGCCTCAAGCATATTGTCCCTTGCCGGTACAACAGACAGGCCCGTTTTCCAAATAATACTTTGCAGCCGCTCTGTGACGCGGTTTAGTTCCTCTAAGCTGTCTGCTTGTAAATGAATATATGTGTGTACAAGAAAAATAGTTTTATGGTTATGATGAAGCAATGCATCCAGCATACTCTCCGCACTTATTTTCTTTCGTTCCGTTTCCTTGCGGCGCACCGGCGAAAGCGGCTGATTCAAACGTGCATCATACTCCTCAATTGATTGATTTAAATGTCGAATCATTTTCTCGCTTGAAATGGGAACGAGGTGTGTACTCACATTCATATTGCCAGAGAAACGGTATAGCCTTGTAAGCCAGTTGCCCCTTACACTGTTCGGATAATCGACAACTAGAAGCGTACGAGCATAATTTTTTCCAAATTGCACGTAGTCCCGCGCTTCTTCAATGATTCCTGGTGCCCAATGATTTTTCGGTACACTATATGTCTCAATATACGATTCTAACTCTGATGGCTGCTTATTCCTTTTCGAAAACACCACAAACATTTCCTCCTGTTATATAAGGATATAAGAGATGATCGTTAAGCGGTCTATGCTGTGAGCCTTCATAATCATATAAAGTATGAAAATATCGAACTACATCCAAACTGTCCGCCTCTTCGACGTTCAGACCTATTTCCTCTAACCCGCTCTTTATGTGCTTTCTCTTCTGTTCAAGCTGCATCATGCTTTCTTCATAGGTTTGCTTTGTTATGCCTTGAATTTGCTCAGACACTACGATATACCGCTGCCGCTGAATCATGGTTACGCTCGTTTCAATTCCTTTAGCGTACATAATATAGCCAGTAAGCAGTCGTTGTTTCACTGTAGACGCCCCAGTCCATCTTGCTTCAAGCCCTCTTATATATTCGCCTAAATCTACAGGCTGGGACATAATGGTTGTTTGTACCGGAAAGTACAAACTGCGTAAAAACAGCTCGTATCGCTCCATCGCTTCATTGAGCTCACGATGGCTCATTAAATCAAGATTTAACGAAGATACACGAAGCAGCTGCACAAGCCGAAAATCCTCCGTAATCACTACCCCACCATCAATTCCTCGAATCGGGATCAATCGCTGCACAGACAATTCGTGCCGTTTCTGTTCTTCCGCCCACTTTGGCCATTTGAACTTCATGGTATGCAGCCTGGTTGATTTATACTGAAAACATTGTATGCAACCGTATAAATTCAACCAGTCCTCCTCTCTGTATGTAATGCAGGGAACCAGTACACCTGTTGAACTTCTCCCTCATGGCTCCTTACGATAGTAGTACACCTTCGTCCGTATACTAAACCGGATAAAATCACGTGCATGCTGCCAAAACGGGATATTCTCCCGTACAGGTCTCAAGTAAACAAGCACAGCTGAAACAATAAGACAGATTGTTGAAACCGAGATTTTTACATATATGGAAATGGGCATTAACAAAATCGGAACTACAACAAGCAGTGTAGGAAGAAAACAAACGAGATCCTTCACTGTTACATTTTGCACAACTTCAAAATCGCTTCTGACATTATCTGGGATGATATACTCCTGTTTTTCCTTCATAGCATCAATCATCCTAGCAATCCTAAAAACCATTTCATAATACCACCCGCGCTCATCACAACCGCTACGATAATAAACGTTTCTTTCATATTGTGCTTATACTCGCTTTTTTTACCTGACTGATTCGTGAGTTTATACATGACGCCAAGTGTCATAATAGCTGCTGTTCCAATAGAAGGTGAAACAACCATCAGGAAATTAATAATACCGTTCGCCACATTTTTTACAAGAACAGTAGGATCATCGCTGGCTGCGAAAACGGATTGCGGGAGACATACTATTGTGAAAGCAGCCAAAAGGATATACGTCCGTTTACTCATCGCTTCGTCCCCTTTCTAAGATGCATCCTATGAGTTAGGCGCATTTTTCCGATCTAAATACTCCTTTAACGCCTGCGTCACAACGTGGTAAATGAAACAATCATTGACACTGCAATACACATCAAGCCGCTTCTTTAATGCAGCTGGAATTTCTGCATTGAGTTTTTTCGTCTCCTCCTGTGCCATAGCTTCTCCCCTTTCCGTAAAGAAAACTCGCCGATTGTCGAGCCCTGTCCTTGGGCGAAGACAGAGGCGTAGTTGCACTTATACTGTACTCCTAAAATTTCCGACTACGTCGAATTGACTTCTAGCTGGAAATTTATACTTTCTTACAGTGGAAGAAATCTTCTTTCCTTCTTTTTTTCCACAATCTAATATATCCTCAGATTTTTAGAAACAAAACCAACCTGTTATAGCTTTTGATCTTCAAATTATGACAAAAAAAACAGGACAAGCATGAAAGCTTGTCCTTTAGGATAACCATTGCGGCGGCTTATTTTTACCCCAATACATATTGCCTAGGTCATAATGCGTCGCATATTCATCTTCAACACTATGATAGTGAAAATTAAAATAGTACCCCTCTAACGGCGGACGATCTCTCCGAACATGGAATCTGAGCAAATCCTTTCCTGTACGTTCATCATAGACATGAAAAATCTTTTCATACTCCCCACCTGCTGGCTTTTGCGAAAGAGCCAAATGCTGCAGCGAGTCAGACGGAATCGTCCCTGCAAACGTCGATAAGGTCTCTTCGATACGAGGTAAAATCACTTCTTTAAACTCATCTTCTATAACAGGAGCGATTTTCGTGCCAAACTTCATAACTGACTGCCGCTCCGCTTCCTCCATTGCATATGTAACAAAAATAGCTGGCGTAACAGACTCTTCACTTTGCTCATCATAAAAAACTTCTGATGCTTGTCCAATGTCAGCACTGGAAGCTTGCTCAACGTCCGGCTTGGAGGACTTATGCGCCTTGGCATTTTCAAGTAAAGCAGACGGCGGCGTAACAAGTCCAAATGTAAAGATTGTAATACATGTGACTAAAGCTTTCTTCAACCAATTGGGCATATAGTCCCCCTTTCTTCTGCATTTGCAGACATTAGATATATTTTACTTCTATTATACAAAACTATCATTTTGAAAGCTGTTACATTTTGATTAAGTGCTTGAATATTTTTTGTCAAAACGTCATAAAATTGTAATAGTTGCGCGTTTTAAACTAGGAGGAATTTATCATGGACTTGAACACGCTTTATTTTGGAGTAAGTATTATCACCCTTGTGTATTTCATATACGAGATGGTTACACAATGATGAAAGGAAGAGGCTGCTCTTTCCTTTTTTTACTTTGTCCATAAGATGATCCTATCTATAAAAGCGTAACGAACTAAAGTTCCCTGGGATAATAAAGTATAAAGCGCTTGTCCAGTCCACAACAGAGCGAACCATCTTAAACTTTTCCTTCCATTTATTATAGCATGTTCCCTCTACAGCGTATCTTTTTCTGCTCACAGTCATCACTTCTTCCGCCCCAGAGGGAAAACCCGCTGATTGGGGGACCGTTAGGCGAAGATAAAAGTGCGGTTGCACTTATACTTTGTTTCTAAAACTTCTTACAAGTGAAAAAAAAACAGGCCATTGAATGTCTCAATCGCCTGCTTCGATAACGCCAAAATGAAACTTTGCACTTCTACGCCGATACACAAAAAAGCCAAACCGTTCAAATCTTGTACTGCGAAAATGATCCTTGAGCACAACACGCTGCTTTGCAACACGCTGCGCTTCCAGCATTGCTTCTTCCGCCACATCATCGTATAATGCAAAATGCTTGAGACCACGGATGCCATCAGCTTCTAAAATACTTTCTTCAAACATCGGGTCCATGTAAACAACGTCAAAGGAGGAGTCCGGACACTGGCGCAAAAATGCTAAATGGTTGCTTTTGACAACCTGAATACGCCGCATCGCCTCATTCATCTCCGTCATTCCTGAATCCCATTGCTGTAGTCCCCTTGCCACTAAATACGCCATATACTGGTTGTCTTCTACTCCTACAACTCTTCCTTCTTCTCCGACCGCATAGCTCGCCATAATACTGTCTGATGCCATACCAAGCGTGCAATCTAATAATGTCATTCCTTTCTTCAGAGCAGCAGCCTGTAGAAAGGGATCATGCTCGCCTCGTATGAAGCGCTTTAATCGAAAGCTAGATGAGTTCGGATGGAAAAAGAATGATTCTTCACCGCCATAAGGATAAATCTCTAAACGATTTTTCCCCACAACAAGCAGATCATCTCCAAATCTCCTTTGTATATCTTGTACGGAATCGTCTTGTCGTACGACAAATGGGCTGTCTAAATCAAGGGCAACGCTTTTCGCATATTCTGTCATCTGTACATTCGTTCTTCCTGCTGTTGTCACAATCATAAAATCACCATAACGAAAAAAGGGAGAATTTCTCCCTTTTTAGCAATGCTTATCAAACGCATCGAGTAAATTACTCATAATGCCTTCCATCGAGTTTCCTTCAATCTCATGACGATGAATGAAGTGCACAACCTCTTTTCCTTTAAGAAGCGCGATGGACGGGGAAGACGGTGGAATATCGTCAAAGTATGATCTCATCATTGCAGTTGCTTCTTTATCCTGCCCCGCAAACACTGTAACAAGATGATCTGGCTGTTTATCCGTACGCAGCAATGATTGTGTTACAGATGGACGAGCTAATCCCGCCGCACAGCCGCAGACAGAATTAATAACAACCAGAGTTGTACCAGTCGTATTCTCAACATAATTTTCTACTTCTTCAGCAGTTGTAAGCTCTTGGAATCCAGCCATTGTCAGCTCTTTGCGCATGGGCTGAACCATTTGGCGCATATATTCTTCGTAAGCATTCATCGTGTAATCTCTCCTTTAAAAGTTATTCCGCTGTTATCATATCATGTACATATATAATCAGGGAAGAAAAGCGGACTACTTTCTTCCATCCAAATCTACTCAGCTGTTCTAGACTCTGTCATTTGCTTCCATACAGATCCCTTCGCTTCTTCTCCGCCTTCGATACGCTCCATAGCGAGACGAGCCTGCATAGCAACTTCAAATTCCGGATCATCTTGTGCTTCTCTCAATGCCGGAAGCGCGCTTTCATCACCTGATTCATATAAAAACATAGCGGCTCTCCAACGCACCAGCTTGCTTGGATCCTTAAGCGCTTGGGTCATAACCGGCATTGCCTCCTCGTCTCCAATATCAGATAAACAGTCTCCAGCTGTACGGCGCACCGTCACTGATTTATCGTTCATTGCATCGTATAAAAGCGGCAGCACAGCCTTTCCTTTTATCATTCCTAAATACGCGACAGCAAGACGGCGAATAGAGGGCTTCTCATCATGAAGGGCTATCTGTAAAACAGGTAGATCTTCTTCCTTTGGATCCATTTGCTCCAGCGCCGCATAACGCTTTGTCCAGTCCTCCTCCTTCATCATTTCCTCTGTCACTCGATATGGAACTCGTCGCTCAACAGTAATTTCTTCAGCTCCCCGCTGCTTCATGATGTCTTCCACTAATACATTTACACGATCTTCTGGGTAAGCTGCAGCTAACTCCTCCACAACCTCATTTCCAATCTCGGAAAAATCACCATAACGTGTACTTTGTTCTACCCACTTACGCTCCATCACAACATTCGGCGCCGCCATTTGCAGCTTCATAATGGCACCTTTAAAGCGCTCTGGTAATGCAAAACGTTCTTCATGTGTACCATCTGTTAGCTTCACCTGCATCGGAATGCCGTAAAACATTTGTACATACACCTTGATTTCTCCAAAAGGAGCCGCATCTCCCTGACGTTCATCGGCAGCTGTTCCTTCTTCACCAAACACAGTCCGCACCTTCTGTAAAATGGACTTCCAATCGTACTTTGCATTTCTTTCGACCGCAAGAAAATCCGCTACATGATATACGCCCTTCACACCCTCGATCTGCAGTATATGCTGCACTGTTTCCGGTGCCTGGGATGCATTCTCCTTTGTATAATTATTGCGCCTTCCGGCAGGCAATTCTTCATGCAAAATCACCTTCATCGTATTCGGACTCGGTGTTGGTTCAATCGCCTTAATCTTCAAGCAAAATCTCTCCTTTGTTTATCTGTTTCTGTTTATTGTAGCACGTTGCCGACAATTGATACTACTGCTGTGCCTGCTCCTTTCTCCTCTCTAAAAATGTAATGCTCTGTGCAAATACCTCCGTCCGATATATACGTTTCCCTTCAGCATTGTCATAACGGCTCGTCCGAATTGATCCGGTAACTCCAATCAATGATCCTCTTTTACAGTATGCAGCAACATGCTCTGCAGACTTATTCCAAACCGTACAATCAACGAAATCAGCCTCCCGTTCTCCAGCACGATTTCGAAATCCTCTCATAACAGCTATGCGCATTTTTACGTACGGTGCGTTCTGCTTTGTGTAAGCGAGCTCTGGATCTCTTGTCATTCTTCCAATTAACATTACACGATTCATTACAACAACCCCCTTTTGCTTACATTGTAAGGAAATAGAACAGGGGCGTAAAATAAGCAAAACCTGCGTTTCAAAACGAGGTTTCTTCGCTTCCTTCAGCTAACTTGTAGAAAAACTTTAAAATAAAATGGAACTTCTAGATAGAAGAAACTTTTCCAGATTTCCTTTTATACAATGAAAACAGCAGCATTTTCTTTTGGAGTCTCGACGTCAAACGCTGATACGGTAGGAATGAATAAATAGGTACATACAATATAAAATGAACTGCTGATCCTGATGTTCTAATTATTAACACTAATAATTAGAACATCAGGATTGTGGGAATAACTAAGATAATAAATGTACCCTGCAATATTAATAGCATTTTTTCTCGTTGGATTGTATGAAAAACAAAACTTTTTAAGTAGATAAACATTTAAAAACTATCCAAGACACGTTAATTCCTAGTAGTTCAAGGGGTGAGGGCCATACATATAGGAATAGGATTCTGGTTATTATTTGCGCTTTTACGCTGGGGTGATTGGAACAATATTAAGCGATTTTATCCTACAATGCTTTATATCATTATTTGTAAGCTTTTGTATGAGTTTATCGCGCATGAAAAATTTTATTTATGGAAACTCCAGCCTGATTTTATCTTGAATTTTTTTGGAGTTGTTATGCTTCATGCCTGTTTTCTATATCCTTTTTCCGGTTTTCTCTTTTTGTCAAATTACCCAAAGGAGTTTGATAAGCAAATATTACATTTTTTAAAGTGGATTTTGATCTATGCTTTGTTAGAGTGGATTGGATTTAAATACGGAACTATAGCGTACTATAATGGGTGGAGTTTTTGGTGGTCACTACTTTTTGATGTACATATGCTTCTTTTTATACGGCTTCATTATGTTAAACCACTATGGGCGATACCATTAAGTCCATTATCAACACTGTTTTATATGCTGATGTTTAATATGTTATAAATGTTAATAGAAGGTAAATCCTTTTACTTCCTACTATTGAACTTCATAGCAACCAGCCTTTGGGCTGGTTTTTCGTTTCTGAGCAAAGGACAGCCTCTCGGGTTACCGTGCCGGATATTTAACATACACACAAAAAAAGACCTATCCAAAGACACAGATTGTGCCTTTGGACGGGCCTCCCTTAATCATTGCGGGCAAAGTAAGAAACAAGACGAAGAATTTCAAGATAGAGCCAAACCAATGTTGCCATAAGTGCAAATGCACCGTACCATTCCATATACTGCGGTGATCCGTACTTAGCACTGCTTTCAATAAAATGAAAGTCGAGCACGAGATTTAAGGCAGCGATGACAATGACAATGGCACTCACAATAATCGCAATCGTCCCACCATCATGCAAAAATGGAACCGGAACATGAAATAGCTGTAAAATCATAACGATTAGATACATAAAAAACACACCAAGCGTTGCGGACATTACAACTGAGCGGAACGTGTCTGTTGCTTTGATAATTCGCGTTGCATACAAAATCAGCATTGCCAGCATAATGGAGATTGTTAATAATACTGCCTGCAAAATCACGTAGTTACCAAACTGCTGCGTATATAAACCTGAAACTGTCCCTAAAAACACGCCCTCTACCGCAGCATAGACTGGCGCAGTGATAAAAGCAGCACGTGGGGCAAATGAGGTAATCAGTGCGAATACAAAAGCAACTACAACAGCACCGACTGCAACGCCAAAGTTCATTTTATTTTGCATCACCTGCATATAGGAGTATACGGACGTCCCTAACAACAGCAAAAGCATAATCAGGGTCTTTCCTACTGTACCTCCTATCGTCATAACGGAGCCGCCTGCATTCACTTTACGAAACACATCGTTTTTTAACATGGGATTATTCGTTCTCATCGCTTTCCCTCCTAGAAAATCCTTACCTTCAGTGTAAAAGTTTTCCTTGTCCTTTGCAACCGTAGCAGTACTACGATTTCAAGCCTTCCACAAGCTCTGACAGCTCACTCCATCTCTCAATAGCAGCTTCTAGCTCTTGTTCTGCCCGCTGCTGCTCCTCCGCAAGCTGCTGCGCCCTTTCGTAGTCCGCACCAGCTGCTTCAAGCTCCGCAGCAAGCTGTTCTACCGTCTCTTCTAACTTTGCAATTCTTTCTTCAATTGTATCCCAGTCGCGCTGCTCCTGATAAGAGAGCTTTCGTTTTTTCGGTTTTGGAGCTTCCTCCACCTTTTTCTCCTTCACCGTCTCCGCTTTTAAGAGAAGCTCAGTTTTTTGTTTCTCTTCTAAATAATCGCTATAGCTGCCGAGGAAGACACGCACATGCCCATTTCCTGTAAATACGAACAGCTCCTGTACAACTTTATCCAGAAAATAGCGATCATGGGATACGGCAATTACAACACCAGGAAACTCGTCTAAATAATCCTCTAGCACTGTTAACGTTTGCGTATCAAGATCATTTGTCGGCTCATCCAAAAGAAGTACGTTTGGTTCACCCATTAAAATACGCAGCAAATATAATCGTCTTCTCTCTCCACCAGACAGCTTGGAAAGCGGTGTACCATGCATCTGAGTAGGAAACAAAAATCTCTCAAGCATTTGAGAAGCAGAAATAAGCTTTCCATCTGTAGTATGAATAACCTCAGCTACTTCCTTCACATACTCAATCATTCGCTGATTTAAGTTCATATCCTCATTTTCCTGCGTATAATAGGCAATTTTCACTGTTTGACCGATTTCGATTTCACCGCTGTCAGGATTCATTTTGCCAGTTAACATGTTTAATAATGAGGATTTCCCGCTTCCGTTTGGTCCAATAATCCCAATACGGTCACCCGGCTTCACGATGTGATTAAAGTGATCCAGCACAACTTTTCCGCCAAAGCGCTTCGTGACATCCTGCAGCTCCAATACCTTTTTGCCAAGACGGCTGCTGCCAATCGCAATATCAACATTTTGCTTAGCAGCAGGTCCTTCTTTCTTTTCCAGCTCCTCAAATCGCTGAATACGTGCCTTTTGTTTTGTTGTACGTGCCTTGGCACCACGGCGCATCCAAGCGAGCTCACGTCGATAAAGATTTTGCCGCTTCTCCTCCTGCGCCATTTCTTGTTCTTCGCGTAATGCTTTTGCCTCTATAAAAGCGGCGTAATTTCCTTCATAGCTATAAATTTTACCTTTATCCAGCTCTAAAATACGATTTGTGACACGATCTAAAAAGTAACGGTCATGCGTAACAATCAAAAGTGCACCTGTATAACGCGCTAAATAATCCTCAAGCCACTCTACCGTCTCATGATCAAGATGGTTTGTCGGCTCGTCTAAAATAAGAAGATCTGGCATTTGAATAAAGCTTTGCGCCATCGCAACCCGCTTTTTCTGTCCCCCTGAGAGCTCTCCAACCTTTGCAGAAAAATCAGCAATACCGAGCTTCGTCAACAATGCCTTTGCGTTTGCATTGGCATCCCATGCATTCATCGCATCCATTTGCTGCTGCAGACGAAATAATTCTCCCTGCACCTTCTCATTTGTTGCATCCTTCTCTAACGCAAGCAGCACTGTCTCATACTCACGCAGCAAACGGATTAACGGTGTATCCCCGTAGAATACCTGCTCAAGCACCGTTAAGCTTTCATCAAACTGAGGCTGCTGAGCTAAATAGCTAATCGTATAGCCGCGTGTATGCGTAATTTCTCCTGCATCGGCTTGCTCAACCCCCGCAATGATTTTGAGCAGCGTTGATTTCCCTGTACCGTTTATCCCAATGACGCCAATGCGCTGCCCCTCCGTCACACTAAATGACAAGTCCTGAAACAACGGCTTTTCTCCATACGATTTAGATAGATGTTCAATCGTTAACATTTTCATATTGTAACATTCCACTCTTTCATAAATTGTTCAATAAATTGCTCCATGTAAAGATGACGCTCCTCCGCCAGTCGTTTCGCACACTTTGTATTCATCAGATCCTTTAATTTTAACAGCTTTTCATAAAAATGATTTAATGACGGATCATTGGACTTACGGTATTCTTCTTTTGTCATTGCTTCACGCGGAGAAATCTTTGGGTCGTACATAAGCCGCCCCTTTGCTCCTCCATAAGCAAACGTGCGCGCAATTCCAATCGCACCAAGAGCATCAAGACGATCTGCATCTTGAACAATTTTTCCTTCCAACGTCTCGACCTTGCCGCCATGTCCTCCTTTATAAGACATATTCGAAATAATATGTAAAATATGCATCTGCTCCTCAGATGAAATATGTAAGCTTGTCAAATAGTTGTCCACTCGCTTTAGGCCAGCTTCTTCACTTTCATTCAGCTTGTCATCGGCCACATCATGCAAAAGAGCTGCCATTTCAATAATAAACCGATCACCGCCCTCTTCCTTTGCGATTATCTGTGCCAGCTTATAGACCCGTTCAATATGATACCAATCATGTCCGCTTGCGTCAGCTGCTAATATGCCTTTCACAAAGACTATCGTTTTTTCAATCATTTCGTTTCTTTTCATCATTCTTCACCCAATCATTTATATTTGTGGGCGTAAAACCACGATACCTTTAGGTTCGTGGTAGTCCACTTTATCGCCTTTATATATAAAGCTGCTATTAGGGCACTGTGGTTCCTACATATTTTTCTTGAAAGCTTGTTCTATGTTTGCCATTCAAAGCGAAAACGTCTCTCTAGTTGGGAACGAAAAAAGAGAGAGTTATGCCCTCTCTTTTGAAAAAAATACTGTGCTGCTCCTAACTTACAAACGTTCCTGCTCAGGTACGCAAAGCTTTTTCAATATCCGCTCGTAAATCCTCCGGAGATACTTGCGGTGCATACCGCTTAAGAACGGTCCCGTTCTTGTCTATTAAGAATTTTGTAAAGTTCCATTTAATGGCTTGCGATCCGAGAAGGCCTGGTGCTTGCTCGCTTAAGTAACGATACAAAGGATGTGCATTTTCACCGTTCACATCAATTTTAGCAAACATCGGGAAGGTCACACCGTAGTTTAATTCACAAAAGCTTGCAATTTCCTCCTCAGTCCCCGGTTCCTGAGCCATGAATTGATTACATGGAAATCCAAGCACTGTTAAACCCTCTTCTTTATACTCCTCATACAATGCCTGCAAGCCTTTATACTGTGGTGTGAAGCCACATTTGCTTGCCACATTTACAATGAGCAGCACTTTGCCTTTATATTGCTGCAGCGATTCTTCTACACCTTGAATAGTTTGAACAGTGAAATCATAAATAACCATGTCATTCCTCCCTTTACATCCGGCGGGCTGTTTTCTACTCCCATCATAATGTGAATCACCTGGAAAGTCCAACATTCAGCTATCAGACTTTTTCGAAAGGCCCCATGCAGAACGGAACGAAAAGTAACACAGATAAAGCCCTCATCTTATGAAATGAAGGCTTTGTTTGCGTTAAACACTTACGATCTTGTCTGTTTTCTTCCTGGGAAGGTGGATTGCTTCTTTTTTGGTGCTGGTGGCTTCTTTGTCACAAAGTCACCTTTATAAATTTCCATCTTCTCAAACTGGATTCCAAGCTTTTTTGCAAACTGCAGCAGCTTTTGCTCCTCTCCTGACGTTACAACAGAAATCACCGTTCCTTCTTTTCCCATACGTCCAGTACGCCCAGAGCGGTGAATATATTGATCGACTGTATTAGGAAAGTCTAAATGAATTACATGCGTCACACCTTCTATATCTAAGCCGCGCGCCGCTACATCGGTTGCCAGCAGCACTTGAATCTTGCCATTTCGAAAATCGCGTAGCGTAGCCGCCCGCTCTTGCTTCGTTGCCTCAGAATGAACCACACCAGCCGCTACCTTTCGAAATCGCAGCTTTGACGCCATTTCATCAAGACGAAACGGATCATTCAAAAAAGCAATTGCCTTTACCCCATCCATATGTGTAATTTTACGTACATTCTCAAGCTTGTCTCGATACTCCCCAGAAATATACAAATGCTTCACACGTCCTGCCGCTTCCACCCTCTGCTTAATCCGAACAACCTCTGGGTCATCTGTAAAAGCGCGTGCTTTATCTTCAATTGCTTTTGGGATAGTTGCTGAGAAGAAAAGCAACTCCCGGCTACGTACCGTTGACTTAATAATATCTGCCAATAAAGGTGACACGTCCTGCTTGATCATCTGATCAAATTCATCAAATACAATGGCTGTAACCTCATGCATTTTCAATTTCTTCATACGAATCAGTTCCTGCACCCGGCCCGGAGAGCCAGTGATCACCTGTGGATGCTTTTTTAGCCTTTCCACCTGTCGCTTTATATCGGCTCCCCCGATTAAAGAGGCCCCTGTAATCCCGCTTCCCTCTGTAAACTTTTGTACCTCGCTATGTATTTGCATGACAAGCTCTCGCGTTGGCGATAAGATAACGATTTGAGGATTTTGAATAGCAGGGTTTACTTTATGTAAAAGGGGAAGCAAATATGCTAACGTTTTTCCCGTTCCTGTCGGGGATTCAACAATTACATCTTTTCCCTCTAGGATAAGGGGAATTACGCTTTTTTGTACATCAGTATATTGCTGAAAGCCCGCTTTTTCCCAAGCGGTTTGCAAAAAGGGCTGTAAATTTGTAATCATGCTACTTCTCCTTTAATTCAAATTGTAAGAAGCTCTTGTAATCGCTCAATTGTTTCGACCATATGATCAACCACTGCCGACAAGTCCTCAGCATGCTCTTCTGTTATAGTCTTTTGAAACAAAACTGTTGCGGTATTAGAATAGGAAAGAGGCTCCTTAATATACTCGTATGAAATAACTTGTGTAATACTTCTCTCTTCTCCCCAAATGAGGTGAAGCTGTTCATCGATCTGCTCTACAAACAAAGCTGGTGAAGAAATAGGGAATAAAAATTGTAATTGCAGAGCGCAGCCGGGCAAAAAGGCTGTATCCTCTAGAATCTCTCCAGCTAAATTCTTTGCGTCCGCCGTCAGGCTAAACAAGGCGGTTATATCATATTCTGCTTCCCTAAGCATAAATGCAATACTATATGTACGGCTCATAGAAGCTAAATCGATAACATCTCTTCGATTTCTCACCAAAATAGCGCCCGCCAAATCTAAATCATATACCGCACCTTCCGCCACAACCTTTAAATTTTCAAATACAGTTGGATCAAACATAGTTTTCCTCCGAAAAACGGAGCGCCTTTCAAACGAAAGGCGCTGCGGATAATCACTCTTCAGTGTACTCATTTTCATGAAGAAAAGCAATAAAAGAAAAGGAAACAGCTGCCGCTCGCTTTATTTCACTGTAAGAAAGTATAACTTTTCGCAGTGGTGTCTAGCTCCCAAGGCCCAAAATGGCAGACTCCAGGCTGAACCTCTGCAAAAGGCAAAAAGCGCCTTTTACTCCGTTCCACCCCTACGCTGCCATAAAAGGCGGGCCTTGTCCGTTTTTCTTATTTCAAGAGCCGTTTCTTCACATCATGAATAAATACAACAAAATACTCCTAAGCTCATTACTTCTTTTTCATCATGAACGTCCATAAAAAAGCTAACGATTGCTTAAGTTCCTCCGATAAGCCATGCAGATGCTGCTCCTTCACCTCCCGCTTATACACACCTTGTCCATCCAAAGGAATAAAACCATTCTCTGTTGCAAGCTTCTTAAATTCCCAGGGCATCATCGTATTGCAAATGACAGACTCCCCGTACAAGCGGCGATAACTATTGATACGCGGCATTGCAGTCGGTCCTAAAATGGCAACGCAGGCATAACCGCCTGGCTTTAGTACCCGATTTACTTCTATCCACGCCTCTAGCGGCCGCTCGGTCCATTCTAGGGAATTAATTGCTATTATGGAATCAAAGGATTCTGCCTCGAATGGAAGCCTCGCCAAATCAGCCTGCACAAATGATAGCCCCTTCATGTTTCCACGCTCTTTTGCCATTTCAATCATTCGTTCCGACAAATCTGTTCCGTACGCTGTGTATCCTGCCTGACTGAGTTTATATGTAGCATATCCGTCCCCACAGCCAACATCAAGAACTGATGCCCCGCTGGGAACATGTTTTTGAAAAAACGGAAGAATAGTACTTCGGCTCCCGCTATCCCACATACTTTGGCTGCTTTGATTCCAGCTGTCAGCCCTTTCATCCCATTGCCGCTTAGCCTCACTATGCCAGTTAAAATCGCTCATACTTGTCCCACCTTTTATCTTTTTACTGAACTATTCTACAAAATACGAACCAATCCCTATATGCAGCTCTCTAAAGCATTGTAGCTAATTCAAAATACAGCCAATAGGTAACATATTCATATAAAAGAAGAAAATGGCGTTCATCATCCACCGATGAATGTGCACAATAAAAACACCTCCACTTGAAAGTGAGGGATTTCCATTGAGAAAACGCACACACCACTTAAAAAGCGGAAAGAAGCAGGAGGAATATGCAGTTGAACTAGCGCCGCAGCATATGCAGCGCAGCGCAGAAGGAGAGCGAGCAAATACAGGCGTAATTGTAGGATATATCGGATTGTTTTTAGCACTGTTTTCTATCGCACTGTATCCGATTGTTTTCGGTTCTCTTTCCATCCTTATGGGACTATTAGCTGTCAACTACGGCTCGAAAACACTTGGCTATACAGCAATTGGCTTTGGCGCCTTCTCCGTATTGTTCAGCATTTTGTATCCGCTTCTTTCGTCCGTTTAATAACACCAAAAAACACACCAAGCTAATCGCTTGGTGTGTTAGTTAGACCGATCATGTCGCAAAAGGGAGATAGCCCTACTGCTTTCCTTATACATATCGACGCCAATTAGCCCGCTTTTTCAATAGATGTATTAAAAAACATATGAAACATTCCAAACGCACGTGTTGTTGTTTTCGTATCTCTTTCCCCTTGAAATGTTTTTTCAATCACCATAAAAAATACACGATTCTGCAGCTTTGTTTCAATTAATTCCAGCTTCTCCCCTGTATTCTCTTGTACACAAGCAAAATCCTCCCCGCTGCATCTAATCTTCTCTTGCTTCTCTAGATAATGATTGTAATCAGCTTCAGTCGGACGCGTTAAAATTGCAATAGCAACAAGAACAAGTGTAACGAAACCAACATACAAAAAAACTTTATTCATCCCGCGATTCCCCTTTGTCAGACGAAAAATAAAACTTGACTAAACAGTCAAGTTTTTCAATCCGTCATCCATTTCCATTCTTGATCTTTTTTATCAAATAAAAGAACTCCCTGTTCAACAGCCTCTTCTCGAAGCTGTGCGATATTCTCAAAAATTTCGTCGATATTCTCATATGAACCTACAACGTATACTGGAATCTCAAGTCCCCGCTTTGATTCTTCTTTATGTACAAGATCGATCAACAAGCCGTCTTCCGTTAACGGTATAAGTTGCTCCATTACTTCTCGTGCAATGGCTGGGTACATTTTAGTCTTTTGAAATAACATAAACTTTCTTTTTCCGAACAAGCCTAGCTTGTATGGAACAATTTTACTCAGCGCCGCCGCAAAATCCGGGAGCCTTCTGTAATATACCTTGTTATACCAACCATCATCATGAGACAAGTACACATACTTATTTTTTAACAATGGAAAAAACGGTTTGCCAATGGGTTCTTTTTTATGTGCTAAATATAAAAGCTCAGCAATTTCCATCGGATCTAGTTCATCCAGGTCATGTATATCATGAAAATCGACCCAACAAAATTCACCGAATTGCTCTACATCTGCTGAAATAAGATTTGGAATATTCTCCTCTTCTACAAACTCCAAAAGAGTATGGTAATTGATATCCGTCCATTCGAAATCGTGCTTTAAAAGAAGGAGATTATGGAGTGGAGAAGGAATATTGCTAGCAAATTCCCTAAAGGTAATGCCAGATGTTAAAAAGCAATGATTACGTCGATCTCCGTTAATATAAATAATATCTTTTCTTTGGTCAGATCCTCCAGACAAAGCACCTAGCCACCTTTGTGTAATATGTTTCAATTCATCTTCTTATTCTATCATGAAAATTTTTTGAAACATAGACAAACTGCCGCAAAGAGTTAAATTTCCCTATTACGTTTTCATGATATTTATTACATTATGATTACAATAAAGAAAACTCGCTGATTGGCGAGCCCTGCCCTTGGGCGAAGACAGAAGCGTAGCTGCACTTACACTGTATTCCTAAAATTTCCGGCTACGTCGAATAACTTCTGGCTGGAAATTTATCCTTTTCTACAGTGAAAAAGCCTGTGAGCTTCACAGGCACTTTTACATCAAATCATTTCCATTTGTATGCTGTGATTGCACTCCAGTTGTTTGCGAGGCCTGATTCCCCTGCTGCGCTGATGAACTATTTTTGCTAAACATTGTTTGCAATTTGTCTAATGTTTGTGGGGCTAAATCAATTACTTTCTCTGCAAGATGCGTTGTATTTTGCAGGTGTAAAATATTAATACCATCACTGTTTACAACAAGAAAAGCAACTGGAGTGATGGATACCCCCCCTGCGCTTCCGCCGCCGAACGCAGCCTCTGCTTCTCGCGTTCCGTTTCCATTAGTGGAAAAATCACTTCCCCCCGCTCCAAAGCCAAACGCTACCTTGGAAACAGTCAGTACAACACCACCGTCTGCTGTTTGCACTGGTTCTCCTATAATTGTATTTACATCTACCATTTCCTTTAAATTTTCCATTGCCGCCTTCATAAGCCCTTGAATCGGGTGTTCCATATGTAAGCCCCTCCTTCTGTTCATTCTTCTCATAGTTTTTCCTAAAAACTTGGAAGTAAACATATATTTTACAATTGCTTCTCCCCTTTCTTCTATCAGTGTAAA
>NZ_JASATP010000058.1:0-32237 GCF_038440375.1 Bacillus sp. OTU530 | reverse complement strand
ATTTTTGTTATTAATATTAGTCCTTTTAATAGCCCGGTCTTTTGTGTACCTATATTTTTCTTCATAAAAACTCCCTTGTTCGAAGAATAATTTTACCTATATTTTCGATATGTTATAGCTCCTTCAGCTCGATAATACTTACTATGCATTAGAGAGAAGCAATTTATTACAATTTTATTTCACCGATGCAGCAGATAGTCGAACTTCCAGCGATGAATGATAGCCTAACGGTAGCCCAACTAAAAAAAGAAAAAACCGCATTACAAAATGCGGTTTAAACTAACTCAATTCGATTAGTAGTGTTTTTGTGACTACAGTCTATAATAAGCGTAGTAATCTCCGTTGCGACTATAGTCCTCATATTTATGCTGAGCTTGGTAATCTTTTTCGTGGTCATAGTCATCGTATTTATGATGGGTATGATAATCTTTTTTGTGGTCACAGTCATCATATTCATAATGGACGTGGTAATCTTTTTTGCGGTTACAGTCATCGCATTTATGATGGGTATGATAATCTTTTTTGTGGTCACAGTCATCACATTCATAATGGGCGTGGTAATCTTTTTTGCGGTTACAGTCATCGCATTTATGATGGGTATGATAATCTTTTTTGTGGTCACAGTTGTCATCTTTTTTGTAGTAAGGTTCGAAACAGCATTTGCAATGACATTTTTCAACATAGTATTTTTTATAGGAAAAGTCATAGGACTTTTTCTTTTCCTTAGGACAACAGCTGCAATTTTCTCTCCCACTCCAGAAGCATCTCATTATGTTCCCTCCCTGAATCTGAAGTTTTGTCGTTACATTATAGCGTATGCATGTCTAATTGTAATTGCTAATGTTTTTGATAAATTTAGTGGGAGAGGGCTGATGTCCGTTATTTTTGTTTTTTAATATTATGTCAACAAATAGCTCCAAAAGGGTGGTTTTTTTACACTTTAAGAAAGCATAAATTTCTAGCTGGAAGACAATTCGACGTAGTGAGAAATTTTAGGGGTAAAGTATAAGTAGGGCTACGCCTCTGTCTTCGCCCAAGGGCAGGGTTCGCCAATCGGCGCGAGTTTTCTTTATTTCTGTAACGTATAAAAACGTTCAAACGCGTGTGCTACCTCATCTAGGGATATAAGACGTATTTGTGCATTTTATAACTGAACCTTTTTTCATTCTTTAGAAGGGTTCCCCCTTATAAAAAAAGCAATGCCTTCGCAGATGGCATTGCTTTTTTGAGCCTGTCTGCTATTTTATTTTCCAAATAATTTTGCAATCCGACTTTGCTTCTCTTCAGTAGCTCTCGATTAAAAGCTTCCTGTCTTTTATTATGTTCTTTTAGGCGTATGAAGTGTTCTATCATATCGTTGTAACGTTCATTTTACGACTGTAACGGTTCTTTAGCTCGTGATATCATCTTCAAAAACCCATGTCATTGCAGCTTTTACAGACCGTTCTAACGTCATATTCGGTTGTCTGCTAAACTCTAATAGTTTACGCAACATGACGAATATGCGCAGTTTGTCCAATAAAATATTGATATGTATTACTTTCACCTATACCTTATCTACAAAACTAACATATGATGTACTAACTAGCTAATTAAGGGGGTGAGTTATTATAAGTTACGATAATTTTAATAGAAATAACGTTGCTGGAACTAGTAATCTTGTACAATTCTTTAGAACATTAAGTCCAGGGACTCGTGTTGTTTTACAATTTGATGCCCAGAGACCCGCAAGCGGCATTTTTCAAGGATTTCAAAATGGTACAGTACTTCTTACTAATTTTAATGGTTTTCCTGGTGTTGTTCGTATCGCAATAAGAAGTATTAATGCTGTTTCTGTTGGATAATATCATTAATATAAAAGCTGGATACGAATAGTAAGAAAAAAGGGGATGTATAAAATGAACTGCACCTCCAATTGTTAGACACGTCTAACAATTGGAGGTGCAGTTTTTCTATGACCAAATATACATTGGAGACAAAACTAAAGGCTGTTCAAGAGTATTTGGAGGGGAAGGATTCCTACAAGGGCGTAGCTCGAAAACACAATTTGAACACGACAATGTTGAAGAAGTGGGTAAGGAAATTTCGTAAAAATGGTCCGACAGCCTTTCGACAACGATATACAAATCACTCTTTGGAGTTTAAAATGGACGTACTGAATTACTTAGAACGAACAGGGACGTCTACGACAGAAACGGCAGTGGTTTTCAACATTCCTTCTGACAGTACAGTATGGAAGTGGAAGCAATTGTTTGATACAGGAGAGATTGATGCTCTACAACAAAAGCAAAGGGGCATCCATCATGAAGAAGAAAGAACAGAAGAATCAGCCTGTACCAGGCTCTTTAGAGGCATTACAAGTGGAGAATAAGCGTTTACGTATGGAGAATGCATACTTGAAAAAGTGGTTATGTGGTTAGCTAGTAGTGCAAATAATAACCAATTCAACTGTTTTTAAAACAGGAAATGAACGAAACCTGAAGTTAGCTCCTAATCTTTATGAACAACCTAAATCAACTGAGGGAAATTTTATATTCATTATTACGATACAGAGCGTATATAAGATTTAATTGGATGATAAATGGGGAGTTTCTACTTTGCCCTGTTGACATTTTCAAAGGTCATTCTTGTTTCCATGGTAAGAAATAGGAGATATACATAAACAGCTTCTAATAAGCAGAGAGTATTTTTCTTTAGGTTAGCTAGATGCAACTTCATATTGGTCATCCTCCTTGTGTTATGGCTAGTAGTGATACAAGTATCATACTATTGATTTTCCGAACGATGTGAGTTTATGTCAGGTTTTCTTTCATGATTTTTTCGAATCTCTTGCGGAGTATAGGTTAGATATTGGGAATGATTTTTCAGGATGTCGGAGTCGTAACGTCTTTTTGTGTCTAGAGGGATTGTGATGTAGGGGGAATTCGGCTTTTTATGACCCTATTTACTTTTAGTACAGAGATTGATAACATGCCCATGCCTAACCGGCAAGGGTTTACGAAGATCATATGAGGAAGAGCGGATGAAAAAAAGCAGCAAGTAGGACAGGGAGGGAGTTAGTGCAAATTCCTTAACTAACCTATTTTTTAAGATGATTCGGAGTTGTAATTTCAATTACTGTAATAATTTAAGTAATTTAAAACTTATTATCAAGAAAAAAGGATATTATTTTTATATTTAGATGTAATCCAAAAAAGAGAGCTTCCTAGTTCAAGCTAGAAGGCCATCTTTTTTGGATGATGTAATTCCTTGTTTAACCGCATCTTTTGGCTGTTTACTGGGTTTAAATGCTGGAATCTTACTTTCTAGAATCTCAATTTCATCATCTGCTTGTGGATTGTACCCTATGCGAGCTGCTCGATCATGCACCGCAAAATTACTGAATCCAATGAATTAGACAGTAGCTGCTTTTTCTAAATTGTAGTTGTTATTTTAATAACTTATTCCGGATGCTTCGTAGCTGAGTTTTAATAGTATTCACTGATTTATGCAGCATCTGTGACATTTGTGTTTTATTATATCCTTTTTCCCGCAATTCGTAGAGTTCTCGCTCACTTGGCGTAAGGAGCATCAATTGGATTTCATTCCGCATTACTGGAGCGGCATCCGGATGAATAGAAGGCACATCGGCATAAGCTTCCCGTATGGCCTTTACAATATCCTGAAAACTCGACTTTGTAATATAATTAACGGCGCCGTTTTGAAAGGATTTTAAAATAATCTCTTTATCTGTCAGGGAAGTAAGCATAATGATTTTAGTGTTTAGCTCTTTATTCATCGAAATATCTCTAGTGGCCTCGAGGCCGTCCAGTTGATTTTCGGTCAAATTGATATCCATTAAAATCACATCGATCTCCATCGTTTGGAAGGCTTCCAGGGCTTCCTGCTTGGTAACAGCCGCTTTGACCACTTGAATATCTTCTTCCTTGTTTAAGTCTGAAGAAAGCTGTTGACGCCAGAATTCATCGTCCTCGACCAGCATAACTCTAATCACGTGTCCCATTTGTGTCCCCCCTTGTTAGTAGAATCAATTTCAATTAGTGTACGACAATAGTTCAAGTTACGGGAGGGTGAAATTCTGTCACCCCCTGAGCAGAGGAGTTCAATGAATCTGTTCTCCAATGTAGAACCCGCCTTCGAGGAAAGCGGAGCTCCATGAGGGTGCCTTCCCCCGGCTCGCTTTTCAGAATTTGCAGGTTCCCTCCATGCTTTTGCATGACGCTGTAACAATAGCTAAGACCTAGTCCATAGTGGGATGTCCCTTTTTTTGTAGTGAAAAAAGGGTCGAATACTTTATTAGAATTTTCCTTTGAGATGCCGGTTCCATTATCCTTAACCCAAATGATCACGTCTTTCTTCCATTCAGCTAGGGTAATCTCCAAACAACCCTTTCCTTCCTCCATTGATTCAATCGCATTCAGGCAGATATTGCTGAAGGTTTCTCGGATATGTACAGGATCGCAAACAAGCTCCGGGTCTACCCGATAATCCTTGAGAAGTAAGATATGTTTTTCTTGCAAAATGGCGCCTAGGGAGGCCAGTTGCATGTCTAACAGCGCCCTCAGCTGCTGAGGTTGTTCCTTTAAGATGATTTCATCCGCTTTTTCCTTCATCCTGGTGACCATGCTCAGCATGTGATCCGTAACCTTCAGTATGCTTGCAATGTCCTGCAATGCTTCGTCCTTACAATCTTTGGAGATAGAATCCCTAATTTTCTCACTTAAGTAATTGATTTTTTGTACTTCATTTTTCAATGTATGGTTAAGGATGGCAGTCCCCTGCGTGAGTGATCGCATAGAAAAATCCAATTTTTGCTGTTCAATGCGCAGCTTGATCCCCATAAATCCGTATCTCAGACTGAAGTAAATAAAAAACAGGATGAGCCAGAAGACAATAAGAAAATTAAGCTGCCATAAATTATTGCTTGATATTTCCAAACTCCTTTTGCCAATCAGGAAATAATTCAGGCCATAATAATCCGAGGCATACACAAAGCAAATAGCGATGACCACAAGATTCGTTCTGAATCGATTTTTCCTGTTGGAAGGATTGTTTTCCCTTAGATAACTGATCGTATAAAAGAGAACACCGCCACCAAAATAGGCACCCGATAAAATTTTGAAGAGAGTTCCTCCGAATTTTGCCTCTGGGTAGATGGGCGGAACATAAATAATGTAGAGAATAATCGGGATTAAAAGGAGAAATGCCAGCCCATTTTGCAGTTTGCGTGAAAAACGACCCGTAAAGACAATCCCACTCATTAAAAATAGGTAGGGGAGAAAGTGGTATTCTATTCCCCAAAGTACAATCGTCGCAATGCGGGTGGATTCAATCACCCAAAAAGATACATCCTCCTGTTCGCGAAAGAATGGGAGCACGGTTTGGTTGACCACAACAGAAAAGCTGGCAAATCCTGCGATAATGAACAAGGCGCTCATCCAACAGGTGTATTTATTTTTATAGTTGTTCACCAATAAAACGGTTCCCATGATCCATAACCCCGTGAACATGCCTATATAAAATAGAGTCATGCAGATATCACCCCTGAAATAGTTTCTTGTGATTTCCTTACAGAATATTTCCTAATGTGTATATGACTAATAAAATTTTAAATATTTTGACAATTACAATCGGAAAAGTGGTATATATCGTATTTGCCATGTTGAGCCTAGTGGAACCTTCCAGAATGTCCCGGTATGATGATTAGCTTAGGGCAGGGGGTGATAATAAATCATCCTCCCTTTATCAAATGACTCCTTTTATAATCAAATTGTCAGATCAGGAAAAAAATTCCTGGTTGATCGAAGGCCAGTCGGCTTTCAAATAAAAATATTAGGAGGAATTAAAAATGACAGAATTAAAAAAAGAAGAGCTTCAAGAGCTAATCCCTTCCATGAGTGATCAAGAGTTGGAACAGGTAGCAGGCGGCCGGCCTTGCGGTTGGATTTGTTCCTATACATTGGACTGTGATTGGAGCACATTTGGCTGCGGGTGCTAACAAGAATGAAGACAGGGGACTCCCCTGTCTTTGGTAATTAAAGACTCAGCAAAGAGTAATAGAAAAAAGAACGTGCCATGAACCAGAATGGCTATGTAATAATGTCTTCTGAAAATATTTCTATTTGCTAAGAAGATGCTTTAGTTAATTCTCCTAATCTAATATTATAAACTGTCCATTTAGAATTGGCTATATTGGATTTGGGGAATTTTTATGGTTTTTTAGAGACTAAATAAAGCCTATGCGGGGCCATGCAAGAAGGGGAGATCATAAATCATCCTTCTTCATATAAAAGTTTTCCTTAGGATGGGTTTACAGATGCAGAAGCAGTGCTGCCTGCATAATCAAAGAGCCGAATGGCCCTAGAGAAACTATAGGGAGGAATGCAAAATGGCGGAATGGAAAAAGGAAGAGCTTCAAGAATTGATCCCTTCTATGAGTGATGAAGACTTGGAGCAAGTGGCAGGAGGAAGACCTGTCGGCTGCGGTTGGATTTGCACCTATACATTAGATTGTGAATGGACCTGTTAGAAGAAAAATTGATAGCACGGCAAAGTTGGAAAAGGTAGACTGTTTAATAATTAACTTCTTTTATGAGCGGCCAAAAAGCAGAGCAGATGGTATGCCTTGCAGTTGGATTTGTTCCTATACATTTGGCTGCGGATGTTAACGAACAAAACGAAGGCAGGGAGATTCCTCTGCCTTTGATAAGCATAATAAGGGTAAGGAGTGATGCAGGTGGTAATCAAATCTTCTGATACCAATCTTCTTAGTTGGAATCACGCTTTGTATTTGACAGAACGAAAAATGAATTCCTCCATCCCGGAACTGGACGGGGAAAGGCATGTTCGTCAATGGTGCAGCCGTACGGGATTGACTCCGGAATTGCTGCTATACCGTTTAAAGGAAGACGGCCTTGACTACCATGCGTTTCAGAAAATCCTGGGTGGAGCTAATGAACCGATCCCATATAAAGAAAAAGAATGGCTTAAAATCTTGGAATGCATTTTTTCTGTGGATCTTTCTTTAACAGAAGAGGAGATTAAGAGAATCGATCGTTCCCAATCCCCGTTCTATCCGTTTATGGTTCCATTTATGGCCTGGGGGAAGAGGAAAGTGCTAGATCAATGCCAAGAATGGAGTAAGTCTCGGCTTGAACTGCCTTTTAAAATATCAGAGCTTGTTTCTGTTCTTGTAAGAGCTGTTCATCAGCATATTCATGCAATGGCTGGTCGGGTGTTGGTTTACGAACTGAATGTAGCCCGTATTCAAAAGAAATTGAAGGGGGATACACCAGAAGCCCGGTTTGAATCATTTGTACGCGAGAATTTGCAGGAAAAACAGGCGATATATCAGCTTCTGCAGGAGTATCCGACGTTGGCCCGTCTGCTAGCGGAGGGCACAAATGATTTGGTTTTTGCGTTGCTGGAGGCGGTTGAGCGCTTCTTAGAGGATCATGAAGCTATTACACACATGTTCAATGGTGATTTTCGTGAATTGGTTGACATTGATACTAAGGCAGGGGATCAGCATAACCGTGGCCGAAGTGTCATGATTTTCTGTTTTTCTTCAGGAGAACAGCTTGTTTATAAGCCTCGATCTCTATCTGCGGATATTCACTTCCAACAATTTCTCCGCTGGATGAATGAACGGGGAAGCCATCCAGCATTTCGTACCTTAGAGATTCTGTCTCGTCCCGACTACGGCTGGGAAGAGTGGATAGAGCCTAAAGGATGCGAAACACGTGATCAAATCAGCCGCTTTTACCAACGGATGGGTGGCTATGTAGCTGTACTTTATTTGCTATATGCAACAGATTTTCATTTGGAAAATGTGATGGCCTGCGGGGAACATCCATTTCTGGTTGATGTCGAGGCGCTGTTTCAAAATATAGCTCCGATGAAAGAGACGGAAGCAAGTGCATTGCAGAATGCGGCCCGAATCCTGAATCAATCTGTCCTTAGGACCGGTATGCTGCCGGTGTCACTGTTTAAATCAGGGACATTTCGCGGGATGGAGGTAAGTGCAATCGGAGGACGCGCAGGCCAAGAGCTGCCCCGGCCAGTTTATCGCTATGAGCATATCCGGACAGATCAAATGAAATTAGTGCAGGCGAAGGGCTTCTTAAAAGGCGGCCACAATCGTCCGAAGTTGAATGGGGAAGAGGTAAGGGCGGAGTTGTATATTGAAGAGCTTGTTGAGGGATTTCAACAAACCTACAATCTCTTTATCGATTATCGAGAGGAGCTTATGGCAGAGGAAGGCCCTTTGCTGTCCTTTGCTGATGATCCTGTCCGTTCGGTTGTTCGACATACGTATAATTATGCAACAATGCTTAATGCTAGTCTGCATCCAAACTACTTGAAGGAAGGGCTCTCCCGTGTCCAACTATTTGACTTCATGTGGCGGGCGGTGGAGCATCAGCCTTCTATAGCTGGGCTTGTTCCGTCGGAAACGGCGGATATGCTGCGGGGAGATATTCCTATGTTTCACAGCAGGGCAAACTCACGGGATCTGTGGGATGGACGAGGGAAGAGAATCCAAGACTTTTACGAGCAAACTGCTCTGGAGCTGGTACTTGAAAGACTGCGAGGATTTAGTTTAGAAGATTGTAAGAAGCAAAGCCACTTTATCCGTATGTCCATGACAACGATTGCCGGAAGAGATATTTCAAATTCCCCAACTTCTTTACGGGCTGTATCGAAGACGCCTAGGCACCCGGCCGATCGGAAGCAGTTTCTGGACGCTGCGGTTGGAGTCGGAAAGACTTTGCTGGATCAGGCCATTTGGGGGCAAGACGGAAGTGATATATGCTGGATCGGGCTAGGGTCCGATGAGTGGGAACAATTAATGTTTACTCCGATGGACGCGAGTCTGTACGATGGTGTTCTTGGAATGGCATTGTTTTTTGCTTATTTATCGCAAGAAAGCGGGGATCCGGTATTTGAAGAAGCGGCGCGTGCGGCGGTCCGGGCAGCCTATCGCTTCTGGGAAGCGGATTTCACCTTGCCATCCATCTCCGCATTTAACGGCTGGGCGGCCGGTTCGTATGTCTTAAGTCATTTAGCTTTGTTGTGGGAGGAACCGGAGCTTATGGATCAGGCTTTGCGCTTGCTCCAAAAAATAGAACCGCTGATTGAGCAGGATACGCTGTACGATTTACTGGCCGGTTCTGCGGGAGTAATCGTAGTAGCATTAAGAATCTATCATTTAACCAAAAGCAAAGAAGCATTGGATATAGCCCGGAAAGCGGGAGATCATTTACTCAATAAGGCTAGGAATCTAAAAACAGGGATTGGCTGGGCATTTGAGAAGGAAGGGTGTGTTCCGATAGGCGGGCTCGCGCATGGAGCAGCGGGTTTTTCATGGGCCCTGATGGAATTGTCTAAAGTGAGCGGCGATGAACGATTTCTAGAGGCTGCATGGCAGGCATTGGCCTTTGAAAGAACTTTGTTTGAGCATGAAACCGGGAACTGGGCTGATGTTCGTCCTGATGAATTGAAACGCTCAGCCAGCACGGCAGCGATTAAGTGGTGCCATGGGGCGGCTGGGATAGCGATGGGGAGGATCAAATCCTACCAGTTGTATCCTGATGACACGATTCAGGAGGAGATTGAGATTGCCTTGGATACGACGCTGCGTAATGGTTTTGGGGTAAGTCATTGCCTGTGCCATGGGGATTTAGGAAATATAGATACAATGCTTCTTGCTGGAGAGCTTCCCGGACAGGAGTCCTGGAAGGGAACAGCTTTAGCCTGTGGAACTCGCGTTTTGCAGGAAGCTGAAATGAACGGGTGGATTTGCGGTATTCCGCATGGGTTAGAAACACCTGGATTGATGACAGGATTGGCTGGAGTCGGCTATGGCTTATTAAGACTTGCTGACCCGGATGCTGTTCCTTCCGTTTTAACGTTAGCCGGCCCTACACGAAAAGAAAAAGGAGAGCATAACAATGGAAGATACGAAATCCGCTTCTAGAAATACTGTTCGTATCACCAGACGCTCCAAGGTTCCGTTTATTGAACAGATGGAGCAATCAGAGTGCGGCTTATGCTGTTTAGCAATGATTTTTTCTTACTATAAAAGCGAAGTCCCTCTATCGGAGCTTCGAGATCGCGGCGGCGGGGGCAGGGACGGAACAAACCTGCGCACTCTCCGTGATATCGCACAATCCCTAGGTATGACGGGCAGCGGCCATAGGGCAGCAGCCGAACAATTACAAAACTTGCCTTTACCTGCTATTTTGCATTGGCGAGGTGATCATTTTGTCGTGTTGGAGAAAATCAAGGGGGATCGGGTGTTTATTATCGACCCGGCAATCGGCCGGCGCATTCTCTCCTTGAAGGAACTCGAACAGGAATTTTCGGGAACGGTTCTCCTCTTGCAGCCAGGACCTTCCTTTACAAGATGGAAAAAAGAATCGGTCTGGCGGCAATACCTTCAGTTTCTCAAAAACGAGTCCTGGTTGGTTTCCTCCGTACTGGTCTGGACGCTATGGATTCAATTGCTGGCATTGATTACACCAATGGCTACACGGTATTTGCTGGATTATGTCATCCTCCCGGAGGATGCGACTTATATGGGGCAAGTGCTGATCGGCATGATTTCTTTAATGATAGTGTATACCATTATTTCCTTGCTTCGGGGAAGGATTCTCGTCCAATTACAGAACCGATTAGACTTGCGTTTGATGAGCCGATTTTTTGAACGGCTGCTTCGGCTGCCTTACCAGTTTTTTCAACTGAGAACGAGCGGTGACCTGATTTTACGGGCAAACAGCAATATGATGATTCGCGAGATTCTCTCCTCTCGAACTGTCAACATCGTGTTAGACGGTGGATTGGTCATTATGTTTTTGCTATATATGCTGAGATATTCCCCTGTACTGACAGGCTATATTCTGTTGGTTGGAGCTCTGCAGGTCGCGGTGCTCCTTATCGGAAATCCACAAATCAAGCGTCTGACCCAGGAAGAGATCCTTCGCCAAACAGCGGCTGCCAGTTATTTGACGGAAGCGATACATGGCATTTTGGCTGTGAAATCGGAGGGGGCGGAACGGCTTGCTTATGAGCAATGGTTGAAACTGTTTCAGGAGCAGCTCAAAGCGGCCGAGAAGCGTGGATTCACAACGGCTTATATGGAAACAATCAACTCTGTACTTAAATATGCTGCCCCGCTGCTTCTATTGTGGATGGGAAGTTGGCAGGTGCTCGAACAAAACATGACAGTCGGAACCATGTTCGGGTTTTATTCACTTGCTATCGGATTTTTAGTTCCCTTGTATTCGTTAGTAACGACAGGAACACAAATGGCTGTTATGGGAACGTACTTTAATCGAATCATGGATATTGTTGGCGCTTCTGTTGAACAGAGTAAGGAAAGCGAAGGCGATGTGTATCGGCTCAACGGGGAAATCCGGCTGGAGAATGTGAGCTTTCAATACAGTCCATTTAGTCCAAAGGTCGTTCGCAATGTATCGCTTCATATCGGGGCCGGTCAGAAGGTGGCCATTGTCGGGTCATCCGGTTCTGGAAAAAGTACGTTGGCTTGCTTGTTATTGGGGCTATATCCCCCGACTGAAGGCTCTATTTGGTTCGATCACGAAAATGTAAATAACTTGGACAAAACAATGTTAAGAAAACAAATGGGAGTAGTGATGCAGCATACGACAGTTTTCAATCGGTCCATTTATGAAAATATTTCCTTTCATAACCCTGAGTTGAAACCCGAACAGGTCCGGGCGGCGGCTGAACTGGCAGAAATACATGAGGATATTATGCGAATGCCAATGCAGTATGGAACATTGCTGTCAGAAACAGGAAGTAATATTTCTGGCGGTCAAAAGCAGCGGATTGCCTTAGCTCGAGCTTTAACACACCAGCCTGCCATTTTGCTGTTGGATGAAGCGACAAGTGCACTAGATGTTACAACAGAGCAACGTATTCAGGAGAATTTGGCCCGGCTGTGCTGCACCCGTATCGTGATTGCACATCGTTTAAGCACCATTTTAGATGCAGATACAATTATTGTGCTGGATAAGGGGGAAATTGTAGAAATGGGATCTCATCATGAACTGCTTCAAAACAACGGGCACTATGCGCAATTTTACCGAAACCGGATGAGCGAGCAACAGAATGAGGGGGTATCTTTATGAAAAGCAATAAAAGATGGATTTTACTTTTTATGATGGCGATTGTTCCCCTTGTAGGAATTTGGGCTATGAACAACCCGGGAGTAGTGGCGCAAGTCTTTTTAAATTTGGGGGGAATCAAGCAAGGAGAGGCATTTCCGCAAATAAGCGGCGAAGAGGTAGAAGGGGATTCATTTCGTCTAGAAGCATGGAAGGGAGAGCGTTATGTGGTCATGGTTGCCCGAATTGATTGCGAGGTTTGCCAAAGTACCTATCCTACCTTAGAGAAAAACAGCGACATTCTGCAAAAATATCACTTTGTGATGGTTGGAAAAGGGGGGAAGGAAGCGTATAGGCAGGTGAAAGCAGAGCATGCTTTTCCGTTTCCAATCGTTTACGCTGATGAACAAATACAGAAGGATTTAAAAATCAAAGTCTTTCCAACTTTTTATCTGATTGATGAAGAGGGAAAGGTCATCCAGCGGCTGGATGGCTTCGATGAAGGGAAATTTTTAAAAATGCTGGATGAGCTGAAGAAGGGATGATCGGGATGACAAGGTTGTTTGGTCAAGTGGTTGCCGGCATTGGATGGGCGATTTCAGTTTATCTTTACTTTGCCAAACAGTTGGGAGGCTTTGTCTGTCCGGTTGGGGACTGCCAAACAGTGAATAGCAGCCAGTATGCGGAAATCGGTTCGATGCCGGTTTCCTTTCTGGGAATCTTGTTTTATTTGTCAGTATTTAGTTTATTATGCAAGATTCCGATTCTCTCTGATAAAATCACCCGGTTATTGCTCGGCATTCTTCTTAGTATTGGACTCATTTTTTCTATTTATTTAACTTATGCAGAACTCGTTTGGATACATGCAATTTGCTTTTGGTGTATAGTGTCTCTAGGATGCGTAGTTGTATTAAATATTTTATACTGGTTGGACTGCCGGAGAAGCATGTCTTCGGGTTATTAATAATCCAACTGCTTAGGAAACAGGAAGTACCATGCTATTTTGTATTCTGTCTTTTTATCCAAAATTAGATGAGAGCAGTGTTGAAGGTAGCAGCGAAAGATGGAACAGGAAATGTAAGTTCAGTAACAAAAATGGTTCTGGTGCAAAGATAATTGATAAAAAACGTAGGATATGAACTAGTATCAGTAGATTGCTTGCAATTGTATTGAGCTTTTTGCACCAGAATCCCCTGTGTTCGATTGGAGGATGTTTACCATAAAAAGGCTGAATCTGTTTGCTTTTCAATCTGTATCTTCAGGTTCAGACTATGAAAATCTTTGCCAGCTAACTAGTTGAATAGCCGACTGATAATAGAGCTACATTCAGGATTTTCCAGTGATGTAAGTGCTTGACTTTGTCTTCTGGTTGTTATTTTGGTTGCTTTGCTTCCATAAGCCTACCGCTATCCATAGACAACCAAGGGCGACAAGCAGTCCATGTGCCACTCGGAGCGGTTGCCCACCGAAGAATTGCGGAATATACAGCCACATTCCAAAAGCGAAGGGGATGCCGCTCCATTTCTGGTACCTGCCGGACTTCCAAATCGCGATAGCAAGTATAACCGCAGCAATGGCGAGTAGGAGGAGTCCTATCAGGAACATAACAAGACCTGCACCAGAACGAACGTCAGCTGCTAGGCTAATCAAAGCGGGGTTCTGTTGCTTTATTGCCTCTTGCCCTAAAGCGTGTAGACCGTACGCTTCTCCTCCATAAAAAGGCAAAGTTAGACCTATCCCTATCCAACACATGATGACAGACCAATACGCTAGCGACTTCACGGCTCCCTCTTGTAAGGAGTTATAAAACCCAAGTAAACCAAGCGGTAGTAGTGTGAAAGCGATCATGGCTAGAATATGCGCCACCAGCCATTCGGTAGAGGCGAAAGCTGCGGCGCCTTGTAAGGATGTTTCATTGGAAAAGGGACGGATCGCTGGGCAAAGTACAAATAATATTCCTGAAATCACGAGGGCTGCAGCACTAAGGTGGGAACGAGCCACCTGTGTCGATCCTGACATAAGCTTCATCTCCTTGGTCCAGTCATGTACTTAGTCATTATTGATTACTAAGTTAATAGCTATTGATTCTATATTACCTCAATTAAATAGATATTTAAGTATTTTTATGTAAAAATTTCATTAATTTTCCTTTTTATGCACTGATGTGGGTCTCTTACTCACTACATCTGATATAAGGACCAACCCAGAAATGGCAGTGAGGTTTGGAATAGATGAACAGCCCTCTGGATCTATTTGGAAGGCTATGTCGCACATTTGATTTGTTGTTTCTAAAAGAAAAAAGCTATATTGCTACATTACGTAGAAGTATAGCTTTTTTTTCTTTGTATTCGAACAATGTGTATCTTATACATATTAGTTTACGTAACATGGAATTATCGAGATTCAATATACATAAGAGCCTGCCAAAAGCTCTCTAATTAAGCGAACTGGAGGCTTTCGTGTTCACATAACCAATGTTATTGAACGTTAATTCTCATACATATATTTCATATTTTAAGGCATTCTATGGTTGTTTATATAAATCGCTAACTAACTTATAGCCATGGTGATAAAAAAACTAAAAAAGGAATTTAAAATATGAGAAATACGATAGACTCTGTTTTTCGGACGGTCACACTTATTACTTTGTACATAATAGTTACACTCAGCCAATTTGTTACCGGAAAGAAATAGCATAAAATGTAAATCAAATACAGGAAAACTAAGAGTTATCTATTGTTACAACATTACTGTACAATACAACCTGTTACTTAAAGGTTTTATTCTCTAATACAGTTACTTTTTCAGTCGTCGACTTTCCTATTTGTTTTGTGTGCTCAACCAGCCGAAGGATATTATTACAACATTGTTTGGCCCCTAAAATTAATAATGGTACACCGATGAAATCGATTTTTAACCTTCTGGAAAATAATCCTCCAATTGTCATAGCAAATGGAACAGTTGGTGATGTGTTGGAAAAAACGATATTTTCATGACATTGATACTTAACCTGCAATAATAGGCTTAGGTTTTTTAAGGCTGAAACAACATGTTTGGAGGCCCCTCGACCGATTGTATAAACAGAGTTTCCATCCTCATCTACTCCATGAAAAATAATCTTTCCCATATCAGAAGTAGTCAGCTTATTGAAATAGTCAACAGATAATATTTCTTCTTTAGTCAATTTTCGATCCGTAGGCAATTTTTTTAAATGATAAGCTGCTGCCAAAGAAGTGGTATGTGTTCCACCAAAATCATTATATATATAAATCACCGTATCATCCTTTGTGGTATTTATTTATACCTATTATCACCTTTTGTTTTGTCTGTTAATCAAAGCAGGTGCTTCTTTGGCTCTTATCATGTTAAATAGCAGTTGATTACAGTAAGAATCCCCGACCAGTCCCTTGTTAAGTCAAATTCAGAAGTAAGCTCTCTGGTGCAACGCTAAGCAAAAAGGGGCTCGGTTTGCCAACACTGTAAAGCTGCAAGTGATGCATAGCCCGGGTACAGGCAGTATAGAACAATCTGCGCAGGCTCTCATCACCATATACTTGCGCAGATGCGTCATAAATGATGACGGCGTCGAACTCGATGCCTTTAGCCAAATACGCCGGTATGACGACAACGCCCTGCTCGTATTCAAGCGAGCTGCTCTTTACAAGCTTAATGTCTTTGACGTTGCTTAGTGCCTCATATGCGGCGGTGCTTTCCGCAGCGGATTTGCATATAATCGCGATCGTATTATACTGCTGATTTTGCAAGTCTGTGACTTTGGAAGCGATGCAGCGGTGCAGTTCGGCGTGATCGGATAATTGCGTCAGCACAGGCTTCTCGCCATCACGTTCAAAGGGGGTAATCTGTTCGCCACCGGGCACGAGTCCGCGTGTAAATTCGACAATCGGCCTTGTGGATCTGTAGCTACGGGTCAAGTTGATTGCATCCGTTTCATCCGGTCCGTACAATCCGGTAAGCGTGTGGAAATCGACCATTTCGCTGGCATGGGCGAATATTGCCTGGTTAAAGTCGCCGAGTACAGTCATCTTTGCCGAAGGAAACAACCGTTTCAAAAACTCAAATTGAAACGGAGAATAATCTTGCGCTTCGTCTACAAGCACGTGTTTAATCGAGGTATTCGTCTGAAAGCCTTGAATCAGCTCTTTCAACAGTAAAAATGGGGTAGCATCTTCGTAAAAGAGCTTGTCTTCGTCCAGCATTTTTACTGTCGATAGGCAAATATTCGTCCACTCCTCGGGTGTGTTGCCCTCTATCCATGGTTTGATCCGCGTTGGCTCGGTGAAAAGCTGCTTGTATATTCCTTTAATGTCGACGAAACGAAGTGTGCGGATCCGTTCGCGCAGCGGCTTCAGCTTCTTACGAACGATTATTCGACCGAGCGCTTCGATCTCGCTCTCATAATTGTTAAGCGATTCTTCCGTCAAGCCGCGTTTTTTCAGTAAGTAGGTATAAGCCTTTTGATAATCCTCGTTGCTAAGCAGCTCAATTTCTTCCTGTACCCACGGCTTAGTCAGTTCATGTTTCTCCACTTCATTCATTCGTTCATTGAGCCAATCCGTCAATTTCTCAAGCCTGTTGTGAAAGCGGAGCGAGGTATCGCTGCTATAAAACTTTTCCACGATTTGCTTGGCGGGGACAATCGTTTTTCCTCTAAACTTAATTCCTTTGAATAACATGCCGGATAATTCCAGAGACTGTCTGTATGTTTTGAGCGTCTCGAAAAAACGGGTTGATGCTTTGAAGCGGATGCTCGCAGCCCTAGTCTGGTAGGAAGGGGTATCCGATGCAGTCAGCACATATTCCAATTGTTCGTAAGGATCCTCGACTTGAAATGTGTTGCTGAGCCGATGGTACAAGTACTCCTGGAATGTGACCTGCTGCATATTCTCTTCGCCGAGTTCGGGCAATACATTGGATACATAGCTGTTAAACATCGAGTTAGGCGAAAATAGGATGATTTGATCGGCTTTCAATCTATCTCGGTACTTGTAGAGCAAGTAAGCGATCCGCTGCAGGGCGGCCGATGTCTTGCCGCTGCCAGCCGCACCTTGCACAATGAGCAGCCGTCCGCGATCGTGCCGAATGATCCGGTTTTGCTCCCGTTGAATGGTAGCCACTATGCTGCGCATATGTGTGTCGGTGCCTTTGCCAAGTACCTGCTGTAAAATCTCGTCTCCAATAGTGAGACTGGTATCGAACATCGATTCGATAATGCCGCCGCGAATGATATATTGCCACTTTTTCTCCAGCTTGCCATGGATTACGCCTCCGGGTGTAGCATATTCGGCCGGACCGGGTGGGTAATCGTAGTAGATACTCGAGACCGGTGCTCGCCAGTCGTAGATAAGGAAGTTCTCTCCGCTTGTATCTGTGAGGGTGGAGATTCCGATATAGACTCGTTCCGCTGCGGAAGTTCCTTCTTCAATGAAATCGATTCGGCCGAAATAAGGCACCTCCTGCATACGGCGCAGTGCGGACAACCGCTTGAAGGCTTGCTTGTGGGTGCTTTGGCTTACGGATAGGACTTGAGCCTGTTGTCTCAAGCTGATGATTGTCTCCAGATAATCGTCGAAAGTATCTGTATTCACCTTAACTTCATCCCAAAAGTGTTTCCGGATATCAACCACTTCTTGCCGACGCCGAACGGTTTCGTCTTCCAACTTGCCGATTAGCTCCGTAATTGTCTCCATGACACTGTCCACTCGTTCTTGCTCCTGCCGCGATTCTTTGTTCATATCAAGCACTCCTTTAAAAAAATGAAAATAGGGATTGACTAAAGGGGGTTTTTAATGTAAAATAATAATTGGGATACTATGTCTTTATTTAAATTAAAGTGTGTTTCTATATCAATTTACCACAGTTTTTTATTTTTATCAATGGATTTGGCATGACTGCCATATGATAGATCATACTGATTGCAAATTTCACTTGTCTTATTTAGATGCTTAATGGCATCTTTTTCTTTTTTCAACGCTTCAATAGCTACAGGATAGAAGGATTCTTAAAGAGTTTAATAGAAAATCTTTGTTTTTACAGAAAGGCGAGAACAACTTGGAGAAATTAACTGGAAAAAAACGATTACAGCTTGCTATCCTTTTAGGTTCGCTTGCGTTTTTAGGACCTTTTACAATCGATACGTATTTGCCTTCATTTCCTACGATTGTAAAAGAATTTGATACTACAGCATCTTTAGTGCAAATTAGTTTAACTACATGTTTATTAGGTTTAGGATTGGGGCAATTGATTATTGGCCCAATGAGTGATGTTCAAGGCCGACGTAAACCATTACTTATCTTTTTGATTTTATATTTAATTGCTTCATTAACATGTGCATTTGCACCGAATATTTATTTCTTTATCACTAGTCGCTTTATACAAGGTTTTGCAGCAGCAGGTGGACTTGTTATTTCCAGGGCAGTTGTACGGGATGTATATAGCGGCAGGGAGCTAACTAAGTTTTTTGCGTTATTGATGGTAGTAAACAATCTCGGTCCTATTGCTGCACCTATTGTTGGGGGCAGTATCTTAGCTTTTACAGATTGGACGGGAGTTTTTCTTGTTTTGGCTTGTATTGGTATAGTGTTGTTCTTAACTACTGCATGGAAATTAGAAGAAACTTTACCACAAGAGAAACGTATGCCAAGTAACTTTTCTCAAATATTGAAGAATTTTGGGTCGTTATTAAAAGATCGTCAATTCACAGGCTACGCACTTACACAAGGTTTTATTATTGCGGGAATCTTTGCTTATGTGTCGGGTACTCCTTTTGTCTATCAAAATATTTATGGGGTGTCTCCTCAAGTATTCAGTCTATTATTTGGAATAAATGGGATTGCTTTAATGGTTGGAAGCCATTTGGTTGGCCGCTATACAGATGTCATTTCAGAGAAAACTCTTTTGAAAATAGGTTTATTTGTTTCTACCTTATCTAGTATTGTGTTACTAATAGCTCTTATGTTAAAAGCGCCGCTGTTAGCTGTCGTTATTCCTATATTCTTTTTAGTAAGTTCCCTTGGAGTTATTGCTACGACTTCTTTTTCATTAGCGATGGAGACACAAGGACATATTGCCGGAAGCGCCTCTGCATTATTAGGTTTATTGCCATTTGTGCTTGGTTCATTGGCTGCTCCGCTTGTGGGAATAGCAGGTGAACATACAGCTGTTCCAATGGGAGTGGTTATTTTTTCAGCTAGTTTTTTGGCACTCGTTTCTTATTATGGATTAGTCCGAAAAACTTCTTTAGCAGTACAAGCTTCAAGGTAAAAGTTTATACTCTTCATATCTGATCGGGGACAAAGCCCATGTCAGCTGACATGGGCTTTGTTGTTTTTTATTTGAATTTAACATAAAAAATCTTTAACTTTGTTTTTATGGAAGACAAGAGCAGGATAATTTAACGAAAGAGTAGCAAGAGTTTACCAAGGTCATGTGAAGAAGAGAGGATGAAAAAAGCATCGAGTAGGGCAGGGAGGGGTTAGTACAGATGTCCTGGGATCTAGTTTTAAAGATTACTCGTCACTGTAATTTCAATTACCGTAATAATAAATTTAAAAAAACAAAACAACTAATGACCATTTAATAGATCGAATCGGAGTTCATGCCCCCAATGCCTTACTGCAATGGGGGAGAGACACCTTTATTATAATAAAATATTAAATAACACCTTGCTCAATCATAGCATCAGCTACTTTTACAAATCCGGCAATGTTTGCACCGACAACAAGGTTACCAGGAGCGCCGTATTCTTGAGCAGCTTTCTTGCTATTCTGATATATGTTTTTCATAATCGCGTGTAATTTGCTATCGACTTCTTCAAACGCCCAAGAGAGTCTAGCGCTATTTTGAGCCATTTCTAATGCTGATACAGAAACACCGCCAGCATTCGCCGCTTTAGCAGGGGCAAATAAAACATTGTTTTCCAAGAAAATCTCGACAGCTTCTAATGTAGAAGGCATGTTTGCACCCTCACCAATTGCTTTTACTCCATTAGAAACTAATAGTTCTGCAGACGCTTGATCGATTTCATTTTGAGTAGCACATGGTAAAGCGATATCGCATGGCACTATCCAAATTCCATTGCAATTTTCTGTATAAATCGCTTGAGGATGATCAGTTACATAAGCACTTATACGTTGCTTTTCTACTTCTTTAATGCGTTTAACGGTCTCTAAGTTAATGCCATTTCCATCATAAATATATCCATTGGAGTCGCTGCATGCCACTACTTTAGCACCTAGCTGCATCGCTTTTTCCATCGCATAGATGGAAACATTTCCTGATCCTGATACAACAACCGTACTGCCTTCAAAGCTAAGATTCCGATCTTGTAACATTTCTTCAACGAAGTAAACTGTGCCGTATCCAGTCGCCTCTTTACGAGCTAAACTTCCGCCGTAACCAATGCCTTTTCCAGTTAAAACGCCTGCTTCAAAGCCGCCACGCATTTTTTTATACTGTCCAAATAAAAAGCCAATTTCTTTACTTCCAACACCGATGTCACCAGCTGGAACATCTGTATCAGGTCCGATATATTTGCTAAGCTCTGTCATGGAGCTTTGACAAAAACGCATAATTTCTCCATCTGATTTTCCTTTAGGGTCAAAATCGGAACCACCTTTGCCGCCGCCAATTGGTTGACCCGTTAAAGAGTTTTTAAAAATTTGCTCAAACCCTAAAAATTTAATAATACTCGCGTTGACAGATGGATGAAATCTTAATCCACCCTTATATGGACCAATTGCACTGTTATATTGGACGCGAAATCCGCGGTTCACCTTAATATTTCCTTGGTCATCAACCCACGGTACACGAAAAGAGATGACTCTCTCAGGTTCAACGATTCTTTCGAGGATGGCGTGCTGGATATATTCAGGTTTCTTAGCGAGAACCGGTATCAAAGACTCGAACACTTCTTTAACTGCTTGATGAAACTCACTTTCATTGGGATTTCTTTTTTTAACGGTTTCAAATACTTGGTTAACATAATTTTGCACACTTTCTGTATGCGTTGATTGATCTTTTTCAAGTGTTATCATGTATATTAGTCTCCTATTTATTGGTTAATAATAGAAATTTAAAAAATATTCTTATGATTAGGTATTTGCAACGTTGCTATTATAGAATATTTTATAGTCAAACAAATAATCGAATCAATATAAAGAAACGATAATATTAATGCGTTTTTTGCATTAAGAGATGAGGGGGATATAAAGTGGACTTTAGACAAATCCGCTATTTTATGGAAGTTGCTATTCGCGAACATGTAACCGAGGCCGCAGATTCTTTACATGTAGCACAATCTTCTGTAAGCAGACAAATTGTAAATTTAGAAAATGAATTAGGAGTCGATTTGTTTATCAGAGACGGACGGAGGGTTCGTTTAACGCCAATCGGAAAAATATTTTTTGAACGGATGAAGCATGCCATGAATGTGATGGATGATGCGAGACGTGAGGTTGAAGAATATTTAGATCCGGAAAAAGGAACCGTGCGCATTACATTTCCAATTAGCTTAGCTGCACATACATTACCAACCGTGATCTATGCATTTAGAATGCGCTATCCAGAAGCTAAATTTCAGCTGAAACAAGCACTTTACCGCGACTTAATCACCAATGTTATTAAAGGAGATTTTAATCTCGCACTAATGGGTCCACTGCCTTTGGAAGAAAAAAAGCTGCAACAAAAACCATTATTTACGGAAAATATTTTGGCTCTTTTGCCACTTCACCACCCGCTTGCGAAAAGGTCCTCCCTAAGACTTCGGGAACTAGCAGAAGAACCATTCGTTTTATTACCTGAAGGTTATATCTTTCGAGATCTTGTTGTGAATGCTTGTCAGGAGCTGGGCTTTACGCCGCACGTTGCCTTTGAGGGGGATGATATTGATGCATTAAAAGGATTGGTTTCAGCTGGTCTCGGTGTTACTCTCATGCCAGAAGTCACATTAGTCGATAGCTTTCCACGCTCAACAGTGAAAATACCATTGGTTGAACCAAATGTAACAAGAACAGTAGGCGTGATCACTCCGAAAGAACGGATGCTGCTTCCAACAGAAAAGTTATTTTATAATTTTCTTCAGGAATTTTTCGAGAGATCCGATTAAACAAAGAGCAATTCCATGCAGTTGTTCCTTTCATGGAATTGCTGGCTGCTCTGCATTCTCAGTTCGTTTGGATAGTGAGTGAAGCGTTTTCTAAAATTGGATTTCGCGAAACTGCTTTGGTGTTAGGTTCGTATGCTTTTTAAATGTTGTCATAAAGTGGGTGTCACTATTGAATCCTGCTGCAATAGAGATCTCCTTAATGGACAGCTGGGTGTTATGAAGCAATTTTTTCGCATAGTTTATCCGAAAGTTAATAACGTATTCATACGGTGAGTATCCGGTATATTTTTTAAATACACGTGAAAAATGAAAAGGGGTTAAATTGACATAATGCGCTAATTCCTTCAGATTGATCTCTAGATTAAAATGACTTTCAATATATGCAATGGCTTTTAGGATAATTTTTTCTTGAATATCTGTTGATTCATTTGAGATCTCATTCAATTCGTACATAATTTTATGAATGTTCATCGAAATAAAATGCTCATTGATATTGCCTTTTTCGGCCATAAGAAGAATTTGACTCATGCATTCTGGAATAACAAAATTATTCTCGATTGAAAAAACGCAGCCATTTTTCTCAAAGAGAAAATCAAAATAATGCTGACTAGAAATGCCCGAAAAGTGAAACCATTCGAAGAGCAGATTTTCATTTGCTCGGTACATATGCGGTTGATGGCAATTGAGAAAAACGAGAGTGTTTTTTGGCGCTTGAAATTCCTGATCTCCATACCTAACGGTCATGGACCCTCTTCTAATCAACATAATAAGATAGTTGCTGTAATTGTCTCTTTCCACAACATATTTATCGTTACAGTGGAATAGTCCAGAATCATGCAAACAGTAAAGCGCATTCTTCGCAAATTCACTGGGAATATGAAAGAAGACTTCAGATTGATGTAACACACCTTTTTCAATGATCTTCATAGTGTTCTCCTTTAATTCAAAATGAATTATACATTTAATCATAAAATTATAGTAATTAAAAAATGTAAAAAATCCCCTCGTAAATATCATAGCAATATTATTAAGTAAATAAGCAACATCACTTAGTGTATTTACATTTTTATTATATTAAACTGAGGTAGAGAAAAGCAATAAGTAATAGTAACGATAAAAGGGGAGAGACGTATGAAGGAAGTAAGAATAGGACTTGTTGGTGCTGGATGGATGGGGAAGGCTCATACCAACTCTTTTGCAAACGCTTTAATGTTATTTGGACCTGAATTTGGAAAACCTGTTTTTGAAGTGGTAGCTGACGTAAATGTTGAGGCAGCTAAGCTGGCATGCGAAAAGTTTGGATTCTCAAGATGGGCTGAGAGCTGGCAAGAAGTTGTTACGGATCCACAGGTTGATGTTGTCGATATTGCTACACCGAATGCTTTCCACTATGAGGTTGCAAAAGCAGCTTTGGAAAACGGTAAACACGTGTATTGTGAAAAACCACTTACCCTTTCTGCAGAGCAATCAAAAGAATTAGCTGCACTTGCTAAACAAAAGGGCGTTGTGAATTATGTTGGGTATAACAATGTTATGAATCCTGCAAACGCTTATATTAAAGAACTTGTTTCTTCTGGAAAACTCGGCAAAATTATGAGATTCTCTGGAACGTACGATCAGGATGGATTGCTAGATCCAACATTGCCAATCACATGGCGTCATATTAATAAACATTCCGGAAGCGGTGCGCTCGGTGACCTTGGCTCTCATCTACTTAGTATTTCCCAGTTTATCCTTGGTGATATCAATAATGTAAACGCTTTATCTAAGATTGTGATCCCTCAAAGACCAAAACAAGCGGGTTCCTCCGAGCTTGCTGATGTAGAAAATGATGACTTAATTACGATTCTTGCCGAATATGAAAATGGAGCAGTCGGTACGATCGGGGCAAGCCGTGTTGCGACAGGACGCAAAAATTATCTAGCATTTGAAATTCAGGGCACTGAGGGTTCTGTCTACTATTCACTGGAAAGAATGAACGAAGTAAATGTGTACTTTACGTCCGATGACAGTGCTGACAGAGGTTTCAGAAATGTATTTCTTGGACCTGATCATAAAGGATACAGCACTTTCTATCCTGCATCCGGAATTGCAATCGGATACAATGACATGAAAGTGTTAGAAGCGCATGAATTGCTTTCCGCTATTACAGCAGGTACACCATACGCGTGTGATTTTGAGTTTGGCTGGAAGATTGATAGAACGGTAGACGCTATCTTAAAATCTGCCGCAGAAAAGCAATGGGTAGAAGTAGAAAAGAAATACGAAGACGTTATGTAAATGAGGAGAGAGAATATGAACATTAAAATTGGTACAGCACCAGATTCTTGGGGAGTATGGTTTCCAGAAAATGAAAAACAGACACCTTGGGAAAGATGTATGAATGAAATGGCTGAGTCTGGATATGCAGGGATTGAGTTAGGACCATGGGGATACCTTCCTAATGAGTACGATAGATTAAAAGAAGAACTTGAGAAGCGAAATCTTGAATTAACCGCAACAACGCTTGTGGGCGATCTTACATCCGATCGTAAGACAGAGGAACTGATTGCTTTACTCGATGAGATGGCGGAGCTTCAATTACGATTTGACAGTGCAAAATACGTGGTTTTAATTGACGATTGCTATACAGATCTGTTTACCGGTGAATTGGTAGGACCACAATTCCTAAACGATGCTGAGTGGGACAAATTTATCACTAACATCCTAAAAATACGGGATCACGCGAAAGCCAATTATGGTTTAGAAGTGGTGTTTCACCCGCATGCTCAAAGCCATATTGAAACGGAAGAGCAAATTGAAAAACTCTTGCAGGATACGGATATTAATCTCTGCCTAGATACAGGCCATCATGCGTATGCAGATGGAGATCCAGTTGCCTTTATGAGAAAGCATCATAAACGAATTCCGTATCTTCACTTGAAAAGCTGTGATTTAAAGGTAAGAGAAAGAATGCAAGAAGAGAACTGGTCCTTTGCGAAAGCGGTGAGTGAGGATATTATGTGCGAGCCTGAACTAGGTGTGGTGGATATGACAGCCTTCGTGAAAGTATTAGAGGATATCGACTTTACCGGTTGGGCCATCGTGGAACAGGATATGTATCCTGCGCCTTTCGAGAAACCATTCCCAATCGCGAAAAGAACAAGAGAATATTTAACAAAAATCGGCATGGATTGATGTTTAAGCAATTATCAGTAACAGTATTGTCTATTTGTGAATGATTTATTTGAGAATGGGGGCGAATGTAATAAGAAAACGCTACCAAAAAGGGTATTGTAAAGTTTAAAAGATTTGGATTTTACATTAAAAAAGGGGGTAATGTTTCTTATGAAAATGAAGGCATTTATTTCTATAATGATTTGCGGTTTACTCCTGTTAGCCGGTTGTGGTTCTTCATCAACGGCAGGTAAGCAAGAAGGGAAAATTGTTATTGGGGTTTCACTCCAAAGTTTTAATGATAAATTTACCACTTACATTATGGAAGGTATAAAAGAGGTAAGTAAGAACAACAAAGATATTAAAATCGTTTATGTAGATGCACAGAATGATTCTTCGAAGCAACTGGCTCAAGTAGAAAATTTTATTCGACAAGAAGTTAATGCCATTATCGTGAAACCAGTTGATACAGAGGCAATGACTCCTATGCTAGAACAGGCAAAAGACGCTAAAATTCCACTTATCGGTGTAAATGCCTTGTTTAAAGGGGTTAAGGATGCTGCGTCTTTTGTAGGGTCTGATTCAAAAGAAGCTGGAATTCTTGAAATGGAAGGTGTAGCAAAACTTCTAAATGGAAAAGGGAATATTGCTATCATGAATGGCGGATTAGGCCATGAGGCTCAAATTAACAGAACAGCTGGATATAAAGAGGTTATTGCTAAATATCCTGATATGAAAATTGTATCAGAAGGTACAGCAGAATGGGATCGTTCAAAAGCAATGAATTTAATGGAAAACTGGCTAAGCTCTGGTCGAAAGATTGACGCAGTTGTAGCTAATAATGATGAAATGGCTATTGGAGCACAAAATGCTATTGAAGCGGCTGGGAAACAAGATCAAATTGTTGTAGCTGGAGTTGATGCTACACCGGACGCTTTGGACGAAATAAAATCTGGAAGTCTCGATTTAACGGTATTCCAAGATGCAAAAGGACAAGGAAGTCTGGCGATTGAAACAGCTATTAAGATTGCTAAAGGAGAAAAAGTTGAAAAGCTTAATTGGATACCTTATGAAGTAGTTACGAAGGATAATGTTGATCAATTTATTCAAAAATGGAAATAAAATTGTGTGAACAGCTATCAGGGACACGGATAGGTGTCATTTGAGGAATTACAAAAGATAACGTTAACACTTACGGAAAGGTATGGGAACGAAGTCAGTAATTTGGTAATATGAGGGACTGCTAATTTTTATTAGACAGTCCTTCTCTTTTAACTATTGGGGGTGGGTAAAAATGGGCATAGAATATATTTTAGAGCTGGATGGTATTACAAAGGAATTTCCAGGTGTAAAGGCTCTCGACAATATTCAACTGAAGGTACGAAAAGGAACAGTTCATGCCTTAATGGGAGAAAATGGTGCTGGTAAATCCACCTTAATGAAGATTATTTTCGGTGTATATACTCCTGATAGGGGTGCGATTAAATTTAAAGGACAAGAAGTGCAAATTGCTGGTCCTAAGGATGCCTTAAACAAAGGGATTTCGATGATTCATCAGGAATTAAGCCCTGTGCCGGACATGACAATTGCGGAAAATATTTATCTCGGTCGTGAACCCATGCATGGCAAAACGGGCTGGGTCAATAAGAAAAAAATGATAGCGGATACAGAAAAGTTATTCCAGTCCCTGCAGATTGATTTGAATCCGCGAACCAAAATGCGGGAGCTGAGCGTTGCAAATATGCAGATGGTCGAGATTGCAACAGCGATTTCCTATAATGCCGATCTAATTATTATGGACGAGCCAACTTCGGCCATTACAGATAAGGAAGTTGATCATCTGTTCAGCATTATTGATTCCTTGGTGAAAAAAGGTGTTTCCATTATCTATATTTCTCACAAAATGGATGAGATCTTTAAGATTTGCGACGATATTACGGTATTCCGTGATGGGCAGTATGTAGGCGCAAAGCCAGCAAGCGAATTAAATCAAGATACTTTGATTCAAATGATGGTAGGCCGCGAAATTAAAGCGGTGTTCTATAAGGAGCCGTCCGAAATTACAGACGTTGTCCTAACGGTAAAAAACCTGTCTAGAGAAGGCAAATTCCAAAATGTCAACTTTGAGGTGCGCAAAGGGGAAATCCTTGGAGTCGCAGGGCTGATGGGATCTGGGAGAACCGAGATTATGGAAAGCATTTTCGGAATTGATCCTCCGACCTCCGGTGAAATTTATATGCATGGCAAGCAGGTGAAAATCAATTCACCGAAGGAAGCGATCCGTCATAAAATCGGCTTATTAACAGAAGACAGAAAGCTGACAGGTGCATTCCTGCCGCTGTCGATCCGGGAAAACATGATTATGTCCAATATTGATAATCTCTCAAAAATTGGCTATCTAAATAACAGCCTAGTGAAAAAAGTATGCAACGAGCAGGTAGAGAAATTAAGAGTAAAAACACCTCATTTAAACCAGCTTATTATGAACCTAAGCGGAGGGAACCAGCAAAAGGTACTGATTGCCCGTTGGCTGCTCAATGATCCTGATGTATTGATCTTAGATGAACCAACACGCGGTGTAGACGTTGGAGCAAAGGCTGAGATACATAAGGTGATGTCGAAGCTGGCACAGGAGGGAAAAGCAATTATTATGATTTCCTCTGAATTGCCAGAGGTGTTAGGAATGAGTGATAGAGTCATTGTGATGCATGAAGGAATTCAGAAAGGCGAGCTACGCAGAGAAGAAGCGAACCAGGAAAGAATTCTAGAAGTTGCATACCAATAAAGAAGACAAACATGCAGTTGCATTCATAATTTGTTCTGACAATTTCCTGCTGCGTAGAATCTATTCATGGCTGAAAATTTATAAATTCTTGAAAGTATACAATCCCTTGAAGGAGGAGTAGCAATGAAAACGCAAGAAAGTGCTGTAAGCAACCCGACGGTGCTTGCAAATTCGGTTAACAGAAAGAAGCAAATCTCAGCAATATTGAATAAGTACGGAATTGTATTCATCTTTATTGCAATGTGTATTTTAATGTCAATTTTATCACCGGCCTTTTTAAACGTAAATAACTTGATTAATGTTGTACGACAAATTTCTTTCATCGGTATTGTGGCAATGGGGATGACAATGGTCATTATTACAACAGGGGTCGACTTATCTCCGGGTTCGGTTATTGCTCTTGTATCTGTGGTCGCTGCAAGCTATGCACATCCGGGTGAATATCCATTATTTGTTCCGCTTTTAATCGGTATGGCAATTGGAGCAGCAGCAGGATTCATTAATGGTGCGATTTCTGCAAAAGGAAAAATCCCTCCGTTCATCGCGACATTAGGAATGATGACAGCGGCGAGAGGTTTAGCGCTTCTGTATTCAGATGGAAGACCAATCGGAAACTTATCAGAGTCCTTCATGTTTATCGGAAAAGGTACAATCGCTGGTATTCCTTTCCCAATCCTGATCTTCATCGTCATGGGTATTATTTCCCATATCATGTTAAGCCAAATGAGATTTGGTAAGTACACATACGCAATCGGCGGAAATGAACAAGCTGCACGTATTTGCGGGATTCCAGTCGATCGCTACAAAATTATGATTTTCACATACGCAGGTCTTTTAGCAGGTATTGCAGGTTTGATGTTAACAGCACGTATTTCTGCGGGACAGCCGAGCCTTGGATTAATGTATGAACTGGATGCAATTGCCGCTGCGGTTATCGGCGGAACGAGCTTAAATGGCGGAATTGGTACGATTCCAGGAACAATGATTGGTGCTTTGATCATCGGGGTTTTAAACAACGGACTTGACTTGATGAACGTATCCTCCTACTGGCAGCAAATTTTAAAGGGAGCGATTATCGTAGCAGCAGTTCTTCTAGACTCCCGTAAAAACAAAAAGGCGTAGATAATCTTGGAGGAGCCGACTGTTAATAAAATAAGGCAATTTTGAATTACCCCCAGTTACTCACTACGTTCGTTGAACGTGGGAGATTCCTAAGTACAGAAGCCTCTCGGCTCCTAATGAATTAGGCTACGCCCGTCATTCCGACGGTTGGCAGTCCAAACGACTTTGTAGCAAGTCTCCTGCAAGGTGAATCAGTTTGCAATTGCTAAGTCCTTTATATTTTTGGAAGCATTGATGTCAGCGTTGTCTTCATGACCGCAAGATACACACTTGAATGAGGCTTGTGTTTTACGGTTCTCTTTCGCTGTATGACCGCATACATTGCATGTTTGTGACGTACAATGTGGATTCACAGCTATGACTTGCTTCCCATACCACTTTGCTCTGTATTCCAGCATCTTGCGAAATTGCGACCATGATACTTCGTTAATTGCTTTTGCAAGATTGCCGTTTTTGAGCATGTTTGCTACCTGTAAATCTTCAATCGCTATGACATCGTGGTTTTTGATGATGTGCGTTGAAATTTTGTCCAAGTAGTCCTTTCTCGCATGAGCAATCCGTTCATGAATGCGTGCTACCTTGATACGTTGTTTATTCCAATTGGAAGAACCTTTCTTACGTCTGGACAGAATGCGCTGTGCATGAGCCAACTTCTCCTCTAATGTGCGAAACCATTTTGGATTGGTAAACACTTCACCATTGGAAAGGATGGCAAAGTTTTTTAAACCCACATCAATTCCAACACTGGAATGAGTTTTAGACAGTTCCTGCACTTCTGTTTCGACTAACAAGGATACAAAGTACTTGCCAGAAGGAGTTCGTCTGACAGTAGCGTTCAGGATACGCCCTTGCACCTCACGACTGTTTGCAAAACGAACCCAACCTAACTTCGGCAATTTCATACGATTGCCTGCAATACTTACTTCAGGAAGCTGATTCTTCTTTTCAATATTTGTCGTGTAAGATTGCACCTTATTTTTCTTACTTTTAAAACGTGGGGCTTCATTTTGCTTCTGAAAGAAACGGTCAAAGGAGTCTGCAAGATGTTTCAAGGATGATTGCATAGAATGTGAATCAACCTCTTGTAACCAAGTGAATTCTTTTTTTAGTTGTGTAAGTTGGGAAGAGCAAGCACTATAGGATAAACCTTTTCCTGTTGCTTGATATGTCTCGTTCCACAAAGAAAGGAAGCGATTGAAGACAAAACGACTGCAGCCAATTGTTTTCGCAATCAGCACTTCTTGTTCTTTATTTGGATATAAACGAAACTTATATGCTTTGTTGATGAACATTCTCTTCACCTCGTCTCTTTCCAAGATAACAAGCGATCATACGTTCTGGTTATATTTTAACAAATTCCAGTACACGATGAAAGAATTTTTTGCTTCGCAAAGCTGAAATTCACCCCCCTACTTATTTCTGGGCTCATCCCCTTCAAGATATTGAAGTAGGGGTACTCTTTCAGCAAAATCTGATAGAAACTAAAAAATAAAAGGGTAAGAGATGGAGATGGTGTGTTAGTTCAAAGCTATCACCCGTTGGTAATGATTAATTAAAAATGATTAGGCTATCCAAGGAGGGTTCCTTGGATAGTCTATATTTCACTGTAAGAAAGGATAAATTCCCAGCTAGCGGTTAATTCGACGTAGCAGGGAATTTTAGGAACACAGTGTAATAAGAGAGGTGAGAAATGAGACCGACAATATATGATGTTGCTCAGAAAGCAGAAGTTTCTATGTCTACTGTTTCCATGGTAATGAATAATAAGGGTTCAATTAGTGATGCTACAAGGAAAAAAGTAATGAAGGTCTTGGAAGAATTACAATTCACGTCAAGTAGGTCATCCATTGTATTGAAAAAGAGGTCCGCTTATACGGTAGGATTGCTTATTCCAAATCTAGAAAATCCGTTATTTGTAGAGATCACAAGAAATGTCTGCCAGCGTGGACATGAATTGGGATTATCTGTTGTTATATGCAATACAGAAAATGATGCAGAAAAGTAAGTACAGTATATTACCCGTTTAAAGGAGAAAAATCTCGATGGGCTTATTTTGGCAGGCGGGTTTGAAAATGATACGATTTTGCAGGAAGTAGTAGGTGAAGGACTACCCATTGTGCTAATTGGCCAAAATATTCCTTCTCTTGGTGTAGATAGTGTCCATGTTGATGACTGTTTAGGCGGCTATCAGGTGACTGAACATTTTTTATCACTAGGACATCAAACGATTGCAGTTTTTGCTGAAAACACAAGGAGTAGTAAAGAGCGCTTACACGGGTATCGTCAGGCTATAAAGGATGCAGGTTTAGAATATAATGAGAGTTTGGTTTTTGTTTGTGATTCTACTGTAAGTAGTAAACACTTTGCAAAACAAACACTAGGTCTTATCAACCGTCCAACTGCTATTTTCGCTTGTAATGATTTGTTGGCAGTCGGTATCATGCAAGGGGCAAAGGAACGGGGGCTAAGGGTACCTCATGATTTATCCATTATTGGGTTTGATAATACGATTTTATCTAGAAGCATTGATCCTCCGCTTACCTCAGTAGATCAACCTATTGAAGAGATGGGACGTCAGGGAATAGATTTACTAATTGAAAGAATCGAAGGAAACGAAAAAACAAAGAGGCAGGTTATATTATTTCCAAAAGTCATTTTTCGAAATTCAACGAAAACCCATCCAATTTAACTTTAGTATCATCAGGTGTTATACTAAAAATGGACATGCCAAATAACCTTCCATTAAGAAAATGGAAGGTTTTGGTTTTTGTGTGGATTTGTTATTTATTCTTATGAAAACATTATTTCGCACGCAATTCGTTAGGGGACAAGCAATGGATTCTCCTGGAGTGCAGCGAAGAAGGAATTCTGTCCTAGAGTGAGTCAAGAACATGTTTTGGTATAGACCCGATTTTATTTACTA